>CAZCKI010000048.1:0-12162 GCA_964498815.1 uncultured Burkholderiales bacterium | reverse complement strand
GAGCAGTGGGTGCACGGTCATTTGCAGCCACAACTTACCTTCCTGTTCGATGCCCCGTTGGCGGTCGCGCGCGAGCGTCTCGATAAAGGCACGTCCGATCCCGACAAGTTCGAGCGCGAGCAGCAGGAGTTCTTCGCTCGGGTGCGCGCAGCCTACCTGCAGCGCGCGGCCGAATACCCGCGGCGCATCAAGGTGATCGACTCGGCTCGTCCGTTGGCCGAAATCCAGGCCGATCTCGCGCGTCATCTCGACGCGATCTTGTAAATGATTACCTTGCTGCCCTGGCACCTGCAAGCGCTGCGCGAATTGTCCGCGCGACGCACTGCGCTGCCGCACGCGCTGCTGTTCCACGGCCCGGCCGGGATCGGCAAGGTCGAATTCGCGCGCGCCTTCGCCAATTCACTCCTGTGCGAAGCACCGGTGGACGGTATCGCCTGCGGAGAATGCGCCGCCTGCGGCTGGTTTCGCGAAGGCAACCACCCGGACTTTCGCGAGCTGTTGCCGGAAATACTGGCCGATGAGGAAATCGACGCCGAAGCGCCCGTCGATGCCGATGCCAAGGATAAAAAGAAAAGCAAGGAAATCAAGATCGAGCAGGTGCGCGACATGGCCGGCTTCATGACGCTGTCCACCCACCGCGATGGCTTTCGCGTGCTGCTGATCCATCCGGCCGAAACCCTCAATGCCGCCGCCGCCAATGCCCTCCTGAAGACGCTGGAGGAACCGCCGCCGCGCACCGCCATCCTGCTGGTCACCGATCAGCTCGGGCGCCTGCTTGCCACCATCCGCAGCCGCTGCCAGCGGGTGCTGGTGCCGGCGCCGCAGCAAGACGAGGCCGAACGCTGGCTCACCGAGCAAGGCGTGGACAACGCGGGAGCCGCGCTCGCCATGGCGGGCGGGGCGCCGCTGGAGGCATTCAGCTTCGCCGATCCCGCCTATCAGGCAGAGCGCAAAGCGTTCCTGGAGGCGCTCACCGATAACGAAGTCGATTTCACCGCCATGGCGCAGCGTTTTGAAAAAAGCGAGCTGCTGCACGTGGTCACCTGGCTGCAGACCTGGGTCGGCGATCTGGCCTTCGCCAAGGTCGGTGGCGAGATTCGCCACCATCTCGACCGCAAACCCGCGCTAGCCAAAATCGCTGCCGGCGTGAGCCTGCCCAAGCTGTTCCGCTACGAATCGGAATTGCGCCAGGCGCGGCGCTTTATCGCGCACCCCCTGAACCCAAGACTTTTGCTGGAACAGTTGCTAATATCCTACCGTCTCGCGATCCACTAGATTCTCAATCCTGAATCCTCGATCCTGACCCATGGCAGAAGTCGTTCCCATCAAGCGTCCTGACGTCATCTCGCTCAACCTCAAGGGGAAGAGCGCGCTATACGCTGCCTGGATGCCGCTGCTGAAAGGTGGCGGCCTGTTCCTGCCGTCGACCAAGCCGCATCAGCTCGGTGACGAAGTGCTGCTGGTACTGTCCTTTCTCGACGAGCCCACCAAGGTGCCGATGGTCGGCAAGGTGGTCTGGATCAACCCCCCGCACGGCATCGGCAACCGCCCCCAGGGCGTAGGCATTGTGCTGGCCGATACCGATGCCGGCAAGGAACTGAAGAAAAAAATCGAGGGCATCCTCGCCCCGGTGGTCAAATCGGACCGGCCCACGCATACACTCTAGCGAGCCCTGGGGCTTCCCTGGCTAACCAGCCTGCTTGGTCTTTTCGATCCACTTCGCCACATCGGGTGCTACCGCGTTGCGCATCTTTTCCAGCAGCGCCGGCAGTTCGCTATCGATGTTCAGCGCGTCGTGGTGTTTCTCGCGCAGGAAGCGTTCGTCGCGGGCGTGATCGAGGAACGTAATCAGGTGATCGTAAAAATGATCGACGTTGAGGATGCCCACGGGTTTCCGGTGGTAGCCCAGTTGCAGCCAGGTGAGGATTTCAAACAGTTCGTCGAGCGTGCCGTAGCCGCCGGGCAGGGCAATAAAGCCATCGGACAGTTCCATCATCATCGCCTTGCGCTCGTGCATGGTATCGACCACGTGCATATCGGTGACGCCGGGGTGGCCGACTTCTTTTTCAACCAATAGCGTGGTGATGACGCCGGTGGCGTGTCCGCCGGCTTCGAGGCAGGCGGTGGCAGCAACACCCATCAGGCCTACGCTGCCGCCGCCGAATACGAGGCGGATGCCGCGTTCGGCAAAGGTGCGGCCGAGCTGCATGGCCGCGTCGCGGTACGCCTGGTTGTCGCCGGGGTTGGCGCCGCAATACAGGCAAATCGAGTCAAGCCGGTTCATGAACGGCGCATCCTGCAAAACAGCAATTTATAACGTGGTCGGCTTGACTTCTTCGGGTGCCGCCGGCGCCTCTTCGGCGGGCGCGTCCTGCGCCAGCTTTTTCAGGCGCTTTTCTTCCTTCTTGGCCTTCTTGGCAAGTTCTTTCTGGCGCTTTTCAAATCCGTAGTTGGGTTTGACCAATTGGCAGTCCTTTCGGTGGTCGGTTTTCGAGAGTGGCAATCGTGATGGTAAGGTATTTGGCGCGTTTATGCCGTTTTGCTGAGAACCGCTTTTTCCTCCATGTCGGCGATAATGGCGGCATGTTCATCGATTCGCATTGCCACCTCGATTTCCCCGAGCTGCAGGAGCAGCGCGATGCCGTGCTCGGCCTGATGCGCGAAAACGCCGTCTCGCACGCCCTGACCATTTCCACCACGCTCACGACGTTCCCGGCGGTGCGAGCCGTCGCGGAAGCCAATCCGCATATCTGGTGCTCTGCGGGCGTGCATCCGGACGAACAGGGCGATGACCACGAAGTCACGCTGGCCGAATTACTGGTGCTGGCCGACCACCCGAAAGTGGTCGCGATCGGCGAGACCGGCCTTGACTACTACCGCCTGCCGGAGCCGCTCGACTGGCAGCGCGAGCGTTTTCGCGTGCACATCCGCGCCGCGCGCCAAACCGGCAAGCCGCTGGTGATCCACACCCGCAACGCCGCCGCCGACACCCTGCGCCTTATGCGCGAAGAAAACGCCGCCGATGCCGGCGGGGTGATGCACTGCTTCACCGAATCGCAGGAAATCGCCGATGCCGCGCTGGCGATGAATTTTTACATTTCCTTTTCCGGCATTGTCACCTTCAAGAACGCGGTCGACCTGAAAGATGTCGCCAAGCGTGTCCCGCTGGAACGCATGCTGATCGAAACCGATTCGCCGTACCTGGCGCCGGTGCCGTTCCGCGGCAAGCTGAACCAGCCGGGCTACGTGAAGCACGTGGCGGAGTGCATCGCCGCCTTGCGTGGCATCAGCGTCGAAGCAGTGGCCCAGGCCACCAGCGCCAATTTCTTTCGGCTGTTTTCGAAGGCGCGGCCCGCCTGATCAGGCGGCGATCGCCAGCGCGAATTCTTCGTAGGCGGCCAGCGCGTTGGCCGAGTACATCAGCGACGGCCCGCCGCCCATGTACACCGCCATCCCCAGCGCCTCTTCCACTTCCGCCTTGGTCGCGCCGAGCTTGACCAGGGTCTGCATGTGAAAGCCGATACAGGCATCGCAATGCGCCGCCACGCCGAGGGCGAGGGCGATCAATTCCTTGGTTTTCTTGTCGAGCGCGCCGTTCCTGGTAGCCGCGCGGGCGAGATCGCCGAAGGCTTTCATCAGGTCCGGGCTGTCGGTGCGCATCGCGGCCAGGTTGCCGGTGACATTTTGCGTAAGTTGCTGGTAGTTGGCGGTGTTCATGTGGTGCTCCGGTGAGTTGTCGAATACGTTTCTAACATTATATTAACAAATATAATATTATGTGGTATAATAAATTCAGTCGATTTTTGAGGAACATCAATGGCCGCTGTAAAAAAATCGCCACCCCCCATCAGCATGGACCTGATGCGCTCGGCCGCCTTTGAGGCCACCGGCATGTTGCGCATGCTAGCCAACCCGGATCGGCTATTGCTGCTCTGCCAACTAAGCCGGGGCGAGATGTCGGTCAGTGAACTCGAAGCACAGGTCGGCGTGCGCCAGCCGACGCTGTCGCAGCAACTTGGCGTGCTGCGCAACGAGGAACTGGTCGACACGCGCCGCGACGGCAAGCAGATTTACTACCGCATCAAGGACGCCAAAGTGCTGAGCCTGCTCGGCAGCCTCTACACCTTGTATTGCCCGAAATGAGGATACCGACATGATCATCGACTGGAATCATTTCACGCCGTGGCTCTCGCTGGGCGGAGGCGTGCTGATCGGTATTGCCGCCGCCATGCTGCTGCTGGTCAACGGACGCATCGCCGGCATCAGCGGTATTGCCGGCGGGTTGCTGCGTCCGGTATTGGGTGACCGCGCGTGGCGCCTCGCCTTTCTCACCGGTCTGGTGCTGGCGCCGCTGTTGTACCGGCTGTTCCTGCCGCTGCCGGAGATACGCATCAACACCGGCATCGGCACGCTGATCGTCGCCGGCCTCGCGGTCGGGATCGGCACCCGCTATGGCGCCGGCTGCACCAGCGGCCACGGCATCTGCGGCATATCGCGTTTGTCGCCGCGCTCCATCGTCGCCACACTCGCCTTCATGTCGATGGGCTTCGTCACCGTGTTCGTGGTGCGCCACGTCATCGGCTGGGGGTCGTGACATGAATACCCTGTTCGCCTTTTTCGCGGGCCTCCTGTTCGGCATCGGCCTCATCGTCGCCGGTATGGCCAACCCCGGCAAGGTGCTGGGTTTCCTCGACTTGGCCGGCGCGTGGGACCCTTCGCTGGCACTGGTCATGGCCGGCGCCGTCGCGGTCGGCGGCATTGCCTATGTCTTCGCCAAACTGCGCTCGCTGTCGCTGCTGGGCCTGGAGATGCAGATTCCCCGGTCGCGCATGATCGAGCGGCGCCTGATCGGCGGCAGCCTGCTGTTCGGTGTCGGCTGGGGCCTGGCAGGCATCTGCCCGGGCCCCGCTTTCGTGCTGCTCGGCGCCGGCATGGTGAAGGGCATCGTATTCCTCATCGCCATGCTGGCCGGCATGGGCTTGTTCGAACTGCTGGAGCGCAAGGCGAAAGCGCGCACCTGACTGCGGGCGCGGCTCCTGTCGCGCACCGCTCCACGCCGTACCAGGCACGTTTTGTCCCGCCCACCCCGGTTTCGTCGGCAGGCGATTGCACTTCCGCCCACGCCTGATAGGCTTCGCACATTCCCACTCCCCGAGCACCGATTCCGCATGCTTACCAGTCTGTTTTTCATCGTCCGTAGCGCCCTGGCCTGGTTGGTGCCGATGTTCCTCCTGCTGGCGGCATGGCTGGAGATCACCAATCACCACGGCGATCCGCCCTGGCCGTTTTGGCTGACGGCTGGGTTTACGCTGGTCTGCGTGGTGACCACCGCGTTCTCCCATGTTCGGCGCGTGCGTCTGATCGCCGGACACGTCGATTCCGCCAGCCTGGCCAATCGCCACCGCAGACAGATCGAAATCCCGTTCGAGGCGGGCGAAGCCTTCGACCTGGTCGAGGCCACCATCCGCGAACTGCCGGGCCTGGAAAGCATCGAAAGCGCCCGCGACAGCTTGCAGGTGCGCGCCAAAGTGGCGCACATCGATCCTTATCGCACGGGGGGCTCGTGGCATATCGCCTTCCTGTTCAGCGTGCGCGCACGCACCAAAAGCGGTGGCCGCGATCCCGCTCGCGCGGGAGCCGCAACCCAACCTCGGTACGGCAATCAGGAGCGGCGCAATCAGGTACTCGCCACCGTCACCCCCGGCGCCGGCACCGGCAGCGTCACATTGATCTGCGAACCCGAAGGCGGCGCCTGGCTGGACTGGTTCACGGTGGACCACGGCACCAATCTGGAAAACATCGAAGCCATCACCCGCGCCATCACCCGCCGCATTGCCGAGCGCAGGCGCGGCGAGCAGGCCGAGGTGCGCCAGACCTCGGTGGAAAAGGAACTCACCGTCGCCAAGCTGAGCCTGCTGCACGCCCAGGTCGAACCGCACTTCCTGTACAACACGCTGGCCAGCGCACAGGTCCTGACGCGCAGCGATCCGCCGCGCGCCGATGACATGCTCGGCCACCTCATTCAATACTTGCGCCATTCGCTGCCGCGCACCGATGATTCCCTGTCCACCCTGCGCGTAGAACTGGAGCGCGCCCGCGCCTACCTGGAAATCCTCAAGATCCGCATGGGACCGAGGCTGAACCTGCAAATCGATGTGCCGGAACCACTGCTGGATACTGCGTTCCCCAGCATGATGCTGCAGACCCTGGTCGAGAACGCCATCAAGCACGGCCTGGAACCCAAGACCGGCGGCGGTACCGTCTGGATCCTCGCGCGCCGCACCGACGCCGGCATCGCCGTCACCGTGGCCGACGACGGTCGCGGCTTCAGCGCGGAAAGCGCCGGTACCGGTATCGGATTGAAAAATCTGCGCGAGCGACTGCGCCTCGCCTACGGCGACGCGGCCTCGTTCGCCATCGTCGCCAACTTCCCCAGCGGTGTCGCCGCCACCATCACCGTCCCTGCCAGTGAGAGCAAGGGGGCCGCAAATGATTAAGTGCGTCATCGCCGAAGACGAAGCCCTGCTGCGCGAATCCCTTGCCGAACTCCTGCGCGAACTGTGGCCGGAACTCGACATCGTGGCCGAATGCGAAGACGGCGGCGAAGCACTGGAAGCGATCGCCGCGCACGCGCCCGAGGTGGCCTTCCTCGACATCCGCATGCCCGGCTTGAGCGGCCTCGAGGTCGCGGCCGCCGCGGCCGACGCCAGCCCGAAAACCCAGGTCGTGTTCGTCACCGCCTACAACCAGTACGCCATCGACGCCTTCGAGAAAAACGCCGTCGACTATCTCCTGAAACCGGTGACGCGCGAGCGTCTCGCCATGACCGTGCAGCGCCTCAAGGCACGCGCCGCCGGCGGCACCACCGATGCCGGCGCCGTGGCGGCCTTGATCGCGCAACTCGGCGCAGCGCTGCCCGCAGCCAAGGGTGAGCCGCCGCTGGTCTGGATCACCGCGAGCTTCGGCCGTGAAACGCGGCTCATCATGGTCGACGACGTGGCGTATTTCCAATCGGACAATAAATACACCGTCGTGATGACGGCCGAAGGCGAATCGCTGGTGCGAAAACCCATACGCGACTTGCTGCAGGTGCTGGATCCCGCCATCTTCAAGCAGATTCATCGCTCCACCATCGTCAACCTGAAGGCGATCGCATCGATCACGCGCGACGATACCGGCCGCGGCACGGTCAAACTCAAGAACCGGCCCGAGACCCTGACCGTGAGTCTGCCGTTCATGGTTTTGTTCAAGAACATGTGATGCACGCGGTACCATAAAAAGTCGTGCGTGCCTTTTTCTTCAGCCTTGCCCGCGTTGCGCTGCCGCTGTGCGCGGCCAGCCTGCTGTCCGGCTGCGGATCGCGCGCGACTATTGCGCCGGCCGGGAAATTGCCCGAACAACTCGTCTATGCGCGGTCTGACGACCAGATCGTCAACGGCGGTGCGATGTTCGCGCCGCGCGAGGGAGCTACGAAGCCGGTCGCCGTCCTCTGGGTGCCGGGCTGGGGGGTGAATTTCTACCACCCGGCCTATGTGAGCATCTGCCGCGCGCTCGCCGAACGCGGCCACGCCTGCCTCAGCGTCAATACGCGCATGCACGATCTGGGCACCATCGCCGGTGAACGCGACGGCAAGCGCATTCGCGGCGGTGGATATTGGGGCGTGCCCAGCGAGGAGGTGCGCGATCTCGCCGCCTGGATAGCCTTCGCCGGGGCCCAGGGATACGCCAAGGTGGTGCTGGTGGGGCACAGCGCCGGCTGGGCCGCCGTCCGCCACTATCAGGCGGACACCCGGGACCCGCGCGTCGTCGGCGTAGTGCTGGCCTCCGGTGCGGTGCGCGTGGAAACCCGGGTGCCCGACGCCGACCAGCTCGCACAGGCCACCCGCATGATGGCCGAGGGCCGCGGCGACGATCTGGTGCGCGATCCCAAGCGTTCCTTCCCTTCTTTCGTCAGCGCCGCCACTTTCCTGGACATCGCCAATACGCCGCCGGAGTTCAAGGATTTTTTCGGCGTGCGGCATCTCAATCCGGCAGTGACGCGCATCCGTTGTCCGCTGCTTGCCTTTTTTGGCACGCGCGAATCGGACGTGGGCGGCGCGGCGGAACTGGAAATGCTCAAGGCCGCCGTCGCACGACAATCCGTGGGGCCTGAGCGTGTGGATACCGTCATGATTCGCGGCGCCGATCATATGTACCAAGGCGAGGAATCGCAGGTCGCCGAGACCATCGCGCACTGGCTGGATTCTCTGCAGGCGGCCGACGTTGGCAGGGGCCATGCGTCCGGCAAATCCTGAACACATCGCCGCCGCGCTGATCGTGGGCATCGCGGTTCCTTTTCTGTATTACGGCACACAGCTTGTCGCCGCCTGGTTCTATCCCGACTACAGTTTTCTCAGCCAGACCGCCAGCATGCTGGGTTCCGATCTCGCGCCCCTGCCGTGGATATTCAATAGCGGCGCCTGCGCCGTCGGTGCTGCCAGCCTCATAGCCGCTTACGGATTTCTGCTTGCGCTGTTGCGCCTCGGATCGCACCCCGCCTGGGCCTGGCTCACAGCGCTTTCGCTAGCCGTCGGTGCCGCCGTGGCGATCAAGGCGGCGGTGTTTCCCTTGCCACATCCCAGCCACGGCTCAGGGCCGCTGATGGCAGGCATACTGCTGTTGCCCACCTTCCTGCTCGCCGCACTCTGGAAGCGCGACGATGCACGCGCCATGCGCTGGTATCTGATCGCCACCAACCTCCTGATTCTGGCGATGATTCCCGTCATGAGCGGCATGACCGGCCTGGACACCCAGTCGTATACGGGCATGAATCAGCGCATCGCGACGCTGGCAATCTATCCGCCGATCGGTATCGCTGCGTGGTATTTGTTGCGCTGTGTTCGCCGCCAGGTTCGCTGAGCCGGCAAGAGCGCGTATTCCCTCCCCTTGATTGACAAGCCCGGCCCCCACGGGCAATCTAGCCCGGCGCAACATGTCTGTCTTTCAATGCCGCACCGCCTCCAGAGGACGCACAAAATGGACGATCCATTCGGCCCGAACCACCTGACGCGCCGCGACTTCCTGTATCGCATCGCACAGGTCGGTGGTACGGCGGCAGCGATGGCGGCGCTCAATGCCCTGGGCGGACTGCCGCTCGCCATCGGCGCCGAAGGCAGGTACACCGGCCCGCCGAAACTGCCGGGCGATATCGGTCGCGGCAAGAAGGTCACCATCCTCGGCGCCGGCATCGCCGGCCTCACTTCCGCCTATGAATTGAGCAAGGCCGGCTTCGCCTGCACCGTGCTGGAAGCTCGCACGCGTCCCGGCGGCCGCGTCTGGACCCTCCGTGGCGGCGACCGCATCGTGCAGGACGACGGCGTGCAGACGGTGAACTGGCCACAAGCCCCGCACCTCTACATCAATCCCGGTCCCGCGCGCATTCCCAGCCACCATCGCGCGGTGCTCGGCTACTGTCGCGAATTCGGCGTGCCGCTGGAAGTCATGATGAACGACAACCGCGCCGCATGGATGCACGACGAGGCGGTGTTCGACGGTAAACCCGTCGAGGCGCGGCAGGTCATCAACGATACGCGCGGCTATCTCGCCGAGCTGCTCGGCAAGGCGGTGGCCAGCGGCGGCCTCGACAAGGAACTCTCCAAGGAAGACCGCGAACGCCTCAAGGCGCTGCTGGCGGGCTTCGGCGATTTGCAGGAGAACGGCAAATACGCCGGCTCCGAGCGAGCCGGCTACAGTAATCGTCCTGGCCGTCCCGGCAACCTCGGCGAGATTCGCAAGCCGCTCGCCTTCGATCAAATCCTCAAATCCGAGTTCTGGCAATTCAAAGCCTCGTTTGGAGAGATTTTCGAAATGTCCTCGACCATGCTGCAGCCGGTCGGCGGCATGGACCAGATCCCCAAGGCATTCGCCAAGCGCGTCGAAGGCATGATCCGTTACGAAACCATCGTCGATGAAATCCGCAAGACCGCACACGGCGCCAAGGTCGTGTTTCACCAGGGGCAGGGCGCCAAGACCACCATCGAGAGCGACTTCATCGTCTGCACCTTGCCCTTGTCCATCCTCAAGAACATTCCCAACGATCTCTCCGCGGCCCACAAGAAATCGATCGCCGAGGTGAACTACGCCAGCGCCGGCAAGATCGGTTTTTACGCGCCGCGCCGCTTCTGGGAAGAAGATCACGGCATTTACGGCGGCATGTCCTGGACCAACCGCGAAATCGCGCAGGTGATGTATCCCTCGCACGGCATCCATCAACCGGACGGTACCCTGGTCGGCATGTACACCTTCGGCGGCGACATCGGTGATGCCTATACCAAGGCCACAGTGCAGGAGCGCCTGGCGCGCGCCATCGCCTCCGGCCAGAAGCTGCATCCCGACTACGCCAAGCAGGTGCAGGCCGGCATCAGCGTCGCCTGGAAGCGCGTGCCGTTCAACGAAGGCGCCTGGGCCGAGTGGTCGCCGGAACTGCGCAAAACCATCTATCCGATCCTCACCCAACCAGACGGTCCGATCCACCTCGCCGGCGAGCACGTCGGTACCCTGCAAGCGTGGCAGGAGGGAGCGATCCTGTCCGCGCACAAGACCATCGAGAATATCGCGCAATCCATCAAAGCCTGAAACCCATTTTTCGGAGGAACAATATGAATCGCCTGCAAAAACTTGTCGCACTGGTACTGCCGCTGATATTCGTTTCCGTCGTACACGCGCAGACGACGGTCAAACGCATCGGGCCCGAGAAGAGCTTTCTCGCCACCGCCATCTGGGCCGGCGATACGCTCTACGTCTCCGGCCAATTGCCCGCACAAACGCCGGGTGACCCGACCAAGGGCATCAAGCCCGGCTACGAGGGCGACACCAAGGCGCAGACCATCAGCACCCTCAATATCATCCAGGGCATCCTCAAGGAGCAGGGCCTAGGCATGGGCGACATCGTGCAAATGCGCGTCTATCTGGTGCCCGACCCCGCCACCGGCAAACTCGATTTTGGCGGCATGAACGATGCCTACAAGCAATACTTCGGCACCAAGGAGCAACCTAACAAGCCGGTACGCGCCACCATCCAGGCGGGCGCGCTGGTGGTGCCGGGGGCGCTGGTGGAGATTGAAGTGGTGGCGGTGAGGTCGAAGTAGAAAAGTTTTCGTAATAGTTGCCGTTATTTCTTGGCGGCGAAGGCAAAAATAATGGGTCCGTCGCCCCAGCGAAGGCTGGGGCCCAGTCCGATCCTGTAATCATGACTGGATGTACTGAATTCCAGCCTTAGCTGCGGGGTGGCCCCGATGAGGGCCAGAATGACGATGCTTGGGGGCGATTCCTGCAGACTGTCCAAGCTCAGCCATCCCCCCATCCCACCCTTCCCCCGCTCGGGGGGAAGGAACCAGCCGGCGGAAGTCGTCAACCAATGTCGCTGCTCACCCACGCGAACATGCGCCCCGAAGCTATCCCCATTTGCCCCCTAAAATGTTCCAAATGGGAAAAGTGACCTAAAAAGGCGCAATCTATAGGGTGCAGGGCAGGGTTCAGGCTGCCCTTCATCATTTCTATAGGATGGATTTACATGGCAAAAGCACCGAGCAAAGCAACTGCAGCAAAGAAAGCCGGCAAGGCAGCCGCCGAAGCGGAAGCCAACCCGGAAAACAACATCAAGCAACCGCACGGCTCGATCACCGCCGTCATGTCGCTGCCGCCACCGACGGGCATCCCGATCCGGCCGCCGACCAAGGGCTATCGCTGACGCGTTAGCCTTTAGCCTCGCAAGGGGGCAGCCCGGACCTTCCGAAAGGAGCGCCGGCCTGCCCTTTTTCCATTGTTAGCCCGTTTTTTGGCCAAAAATTCCTTTGCCAAAACAGCGGCTTGGAATTAACTAATCAAATCTAGAAATCTAGAATTTGCTTGAGGTTTGCGTTTGGTGTGCAAACTGTCCCAGCACTAGTAGGGCAGATTCGCGGTGGAGATGCCAGCGAGAGAAGTTGACTTTTTTGCTTGGCGGGCTGAGCGTCGCAGTGCACGTAGGCGTTTGTCGACGTCCCATCGAATTTGATAGTGGTTCCCGGCCCATATCCCACCCGCGCGGGTAGGTTACAAGCGAATTTGCGCCTGCTACACTCGCTCGTCGTGGAGTTCACTTCGGCGCGCAGAGTGGGCCGATCGTTCTTGTTTTTCTTTTTC
>CAZCKI010000047.1:0-12305 GCA_964498815.1 uncultured Burkholderiales bacterium | reverse complement strand
GCACGGGGCGCGTAAAGAGAAGGCCACCATTCAAAAGTGACACCCAATGTCTGCTTTCTGGAAGCGTCAATGTCCGCTAAGGATCGATAGCTGCCACTCGCACTAGACCAAGCGGGGGTTAACTCCCGCTCAACGGATTCTTAGGATCGTCCCAACTGCGCGGATCCTCCAGCGGCTCCAGATGCACCAATACTTCGATGGCGGGAAAACGCTGGGTGATTTGCATTTCCACGCGCTCCACCAGATCGTGCCCTGCCTGCACGCTCATACTGCCGGGCACCAGCACGTGCACATCGACGAAGTGCTTGCGGCCCGCCTGGCGGGTACGCAGCGCGTGGTAATCGCAGCCTTCGTGGCGCAAGCTGTCCAGCACCTCGACGATCTTGGCGCGCTCCACGTCGGGGATGGCCTTGTCCATGAGGCCGTCGAAGGAGCGCTTGATCAGCTTCCAGCCGGTCCAAAGGATTTGCAGGGCGACCACCACCGCGACAGCCGGGTCCAGCCATAGCCAGCCGCCGGCCTGGACGATCAGCACGGCGACCAGCACGCCGACCGTGGTCCAGACGTCGGAGAGCAGGTGATGCGCGTCCGCTTCCAGGGTGATCGAGCGATGGATGCGGGCACCCTGCAGCAGGAACCACGCACAGGCGGCATTGGCAGCCAGCGCGATGACCGACAGCACCATGCCGAGGCCGACCTGTTCCAGCGGCTGCGGATCGATGAAGCGCGGAATGGCGGTGGCGATGATGGCGATGGCGGCGACGAAGATCAGCGAACCTTCGATGCCGCTGGAAAAGTACTCGGCCTTTTCGTGGCCGAAATTGTGGTCTTCGTCGGCGCCGTGGGCGATGTAGGAGAGCGTCCACAAGGCCACCAGTGCCGCCGCCAGATTGACCAGAGACTCGATGGCGTCGGACAGGAGACCCGCCGAGCCGGTGACCCACCACGCCGCCGTCTTGAAGCCGATCACCACGATGGACGTGAGGACCGACAACAGTGCGTAGGTGGTGGGAGACCGTTGTTCGCTCATTGGTAGTGTGCCGCGCCCGCGACCCGCGTCGCCTTACAGCGCCACGCGAAAAGTCGCCTGCGTCTTGGCCTTGACTTCATCGAGCGTGACGCCGGGGTGCAACTCGATCAGCGCCAGACCCTTGCCGGCTTCGACTTCGAACACGCAGAGGTCGGTGATGATCATATTGACCACACCTTTGCCGGTGAGCGGTAGCGAGCACTGCTTCAAGACCTTGGAAGCGCCGTCCTTGGAGCAGTGCTCCATCAGCACTACCACGCGCCGTACTCCGGAGACGAGGTCCATGGCGCCGCCGGGGCCCTTCACCATCTTGCCCGGTACCATCCAGTTGGCGAGGTCGCCGTTCTCGGCCACTTCGAGGCCGCCGAGGATGGAGAGGTCGATGTGGCCGCCGCGGATCATGCCGAACGATTCGGCGCTGGAAAAGAAACTCGAACCGGGGATGGTGGTGATGGTCTGTTTGCCGGCGTTGATGAGGTCGGCGTCGATGTCGGCCTCGTGCGGGAACGGGCCGATGCCGAGCAGGCCGTTTTCCGATTGCAGGATGACGTCGATGTTTTCCGGGATGTAATTGGCCACCATGGTCGGGATGCCGATGCCGAGGTTCACATAGAAACCGTCGCGCAGCTCGAGCGCGGCGCGCTTGGCCATCAGATGGCGAATGGGAGTATCGCCTTTGGACACGGTGCCGCCGGCGATGGTGCGGAATTCGATGCGCTTCTCGTACTTGGCGCCCTGGATGATGCGATCGACGAAGATGCCGGGCGTATGGATCTGGTCCGGATCGAGGTCGCCGATTTCGACCAGTTCTTCGACTTCGGCGACGGTCACCTTGCCGCAGGTGGCGATCATCGGATTGAAGTTTCGCGTGCTCATGCGATAGACCAGGTTGCCGGCCTTGTCGCCCTTCCAGGCCTTGACGATGGACACGTCGGCGCGGATCGCTTCTTCGAGCACGTATTCGCGGCCATCGAAGGAGTGGGTGTGCTTGCTGTCGGCGAGTTTGGTGCCGTAGGCGGTGCGGGTGTAAAAGCCGGGGATGCCGGCACCACCGGCGCGGAATTTTTCGGCGAGGGTGCCTTGCGGTACCAGTTCGAGGTCGAGCTCGTTCGCCAGCACTTGTCTTTCGAATTCCTTGTTCTCACCGACGTAGGAGGCTATGACTTTTTTCACCTGGCGGGTCTTCAGCAGCAACCCCATGCCGAAGTCGTCGACGCCGGCATTGTTGCCGGCGATGGTGAGGCCCTTGACGCCGCTCTCGACCAACGCGCCGATCAGGTTCTCCGGAATGCCGCACAGGCCGAAGCCGCCGGCGGCGATGGTGATGTCGTCTTTCAGCAGCCCGGCCAATGCCGATTTCGCGTCCTTGTATACCTTGCTCATGCAAATCTCCTGTTCAAAATTTTTCTTGGTGGCGGATCGCTTAGCGCGCGGTCCAGCCGCCGTCGATGGAATAGGCGCTGCCGGTGATGCTCGCGGCAGTTTCGCCGGCGAGAAACAGCGCCAGCGCGGCCACTTCCTCGATGGTCACAAATTTTTTGCTCGGCTGCGGGGCCAGCAACACGTCGCGGATCACCGTTTCGCGCGGCAGGTTTTTGTCGCGGGCGAGATCGACAATCTGCTTTTCCACCAGCGGCGTCAGCACGAAGCCGGGACAGATGGCATTGACGGTAATATTGGTTTCGGCCAATTCCAGCGCAGCCGATTTGGTAAAACCGACCACGCCGTGCTTGGCTGCGACGTAAGCCGATTTGTTGGGCGAGGCCACCAGGCCGTGCGCCGAGGCGATATTGATGATGCGCCCCCAGTTCCCGGCTTTCATGCCGGGCAAGGCGGCCTGTGTGGCATGAAACACCGAAGACAGGTTGATGGCGATGATGGCATCCCACTTCTCGGGAGGAAACTGATCGACCGGCGCCACGAACTGGATGCCGGCGTTATTGACCAGGATGTCGACCGCGCCGAACGCCTGCTGCGCGGCCACCACCATGGCATTGATTTCCGCGGAATTGCTCATGTCTGCAGGCGAATAGGCGACCTTCACGCCGAACTCGGCCAGCATGCCGGCGCGCAGCTTTTCGATTTCGGCGGCGTCGCCGAATCCGTTCAGCATGACGTTGGCGCCGGCGTTGGCCAGCGCACGCGCGATGCCGAGGCCGATGCCGGACGTGGAGCCGGTGACGATGGCCGATTTGCCCGCGAGTGGTTTACTCATGATCCGCTCCCCTGTTTCAAAAAAGGCGTCATTCCGGCGAAGGCCGGAATCCAGCCCGCCTTCCATTTGCGATTGGCCCGGACTGGTTCCCGGCCTTCGCCGGGATGACGAAATTTGGAGTTAGTCGCAAGCTGAGGAAAGTCGCTCTCAAATTCAGTTCACTACAGAATCTGATCATACAAGCCGAGCCAGTCCGGATTCTTCAATTCGATCAAGTCCAGTTTCCATAGTCGCTTCCATTCCTTGAGTGCTTTCTCGCGACCAATGGCTGATTCCATTGTTTCGTGTGCCTCAAACCAAACCAGTATGTGAATTTTGTAACGCTTGGTGAAGCCGTCTGCCTGATCATTCTTGTGTTGCCAAATTCTTCCTGGTAAATCGGAGGTTACGCCAATGTACAGGGTGCCATTTCACTTGCTTGCCAGTATGTAGACATGCGGTTGCTTGCTAGCCATGTCCCATACGCGACTGGTGTTCGGCCAGGGTTGGATTGGCGACCGAGTCTCTTGCCGGACGCAACATTTCCAAATGGGGAATGTCATCCTCGATGTAGATATCGGACACGGTCTGGAATCCGAAGCCTTGATAAAATTTTTCCAGGCGCGCCTGCGCGCCGATGCGATTGGCGAGGCCGGGGTACAGCGCGTCGTGACGGTCCAGCGCTTCGGCCATCAGTAATTTGCCGTAGCCCTGGGTGCGAAATTTGCGCGGCGTGACCACGCGGCCGATGGAGGGCTCGGCAAACTTGATGCCGGCGTCGACGATGCGGCAGTACGCACCTAACTCCACGGTTCCGCTCGCCATGGTCCAGCCCAGCAAATGCCAGGACGCGACGTCGGCGCCGTCGTTGTCCTGGAAGGGGCAGTTCTGTTCCATCACGAAGACATCGACGCGCGCCGTCGAGACCTGGTACCAATCGCGGATCGGCAGGTCGTCGAAGCGGGCAAATTGCCAGTTCAGCATGTTGCGATCAAGCGACTTTGGCCAGGTGCAGCCACGTCTCGACAACGGTGTCCGGGTTGAGGGACATCGATTCGATCCCCTCCTTCATCAGCCATTCGGCCAGATCGGGATAGTCGGAAGGACCCTGGCCGCAGATGCCTACGTATTTGTTCTGCCGGCGGCAGGCAGCGATCGCCAAATGCAGCATTTGTTTTACCGCAGGGTCGCGCTCGTCGAAGGCGTCCATCACCAGGCCCGAGTCGCGGTCGAGCGCGAGAGTCAGTTGCGTCATATCGTTGGAGCCGATCGAAAAACCGTCGAATCGCGACAGGAACTCGTCGGCGAGGATGGCGTTGGAGGGGATTTCGCACATCATCACAATCTTGAGATCGTTCTTGCCCCTTTCCAATCCGAACTCTTTCATGATCGCCAGCACCTGGTCGGCTTCCCCAAGCGTGCGCACGAACGGCACCATCAGCTCGACGTTGGTGAGCCCCATGGTGTCGCGCACGAATTTCATCGCCTCGCATTCGAGCTTGAAGCAGTCGCGGAACGAGGCGGCGATATAGCGCGAGGCGCCGCGGAAACCCAGCATCGGATTTTCCTCGGTCGGCTCGTAGCGCGGGCCGCCGATCAGATTGCGGTATTCGTTCGACTTGAAATCGGAGAGGCGCACGATCACTTTTTTTGGCCAGAACGCGGCGGCGATGGTGGCGACACCCTCGGCCATTTTCTGAATGTAAAAGTCGGTAGGCGAGGCGTAACCGCGCGAGGCCTTGGCGACGGCAGCGCGCAGCTCTTCGGGCAGCTTGGCGTATTCGAGGCAGGCCTTGGGGTGAATGCCGATGGTGTTGGAGATGATGAACTCCAACCGTGCCAAGCCGACGCCCTCGTTCGGCAATTGCGCGAAGTCGAAGGCGAGTTGCGGGTTGCCTACGTTCATGGCGATCTTGACCGGGATGGCCGGCATGTTTTCCAGCGACACGGTGTTGATTTCGAAGGGCACCTTGCCGCGATAGACGAAGCCGGTGTCGCCCTCGCAACAACTTGCGGTAATGTCCTCTCCTTCCTTCACCACTTCGGTCGCGTCTTCGCAGCCGACGATGGCGGGAACGCCCAATTCACGCGCAATGATGGCGGCGTGACAGGTGCGGCCGCCTCGATTGGTGATGATGGCGGAGGCCTTTTTCATCACCGGCTCCCAATTGGGGTCGGTCATGTCGGTGACGATCACATCGCCCGCCTGGAATTTGCCGATTTCGCTAACGTCGAGGATCACGCGGGCGGGACCCGAGCCGACCTTGCCGCCGATGGCGCGGCCCTCGCCGATTTTTTCACCGCTGCCGGTAATCTTGTAGCGGGTCAGCGAATCGGTACGCGACTCCTGCGATTTCACCGTTTCGGGGCGCGCCTGCAGGATGTAAATCTTGCCGCCGGCTTCCTTGCCCCACTCGATATCCATCGGGCGGCCGTAGTGCGCCTCGATCGCCACCGCGTACTTCGCCAGTTCCGTGACATCGGCGTCGGTGAGCGAAAAACGGTCGCGGTCAATCGTCGCAACCGGCTGCGTTTCGACCGACTTGCCGGCCATGGCGGAGGCGCCGAACACCATTTTCTGCGCCTTGGTGCCGAGCGAGCGCCGCAGTACCGCCGGTTTGCCGTCTTTCAAACAGAGTTTCGAAACGTAGAACTCGTCGGGATTGACGGCGCCCTGCACCACCATTTCGCCCAGGCCGTAGCTCGAAGTAATGAACACCACATCGCGAAAGCCCGATTCGGTATCGAGCGTAAACATCACACCGGCGGCACCGGTATCGGAGCGCACCATGCGTTGCACCCCCGCGCTTAAGGCGACTTCGGCGTGGGCGAAATGCTTGTGCACGCGGTAGGAGATGGCGCGGTCGTTATAGAGCGAGGCGAAAACGTGCTTGATCGCCTCCAGCACGTTGGCTATGCCCTTGATATTGAGATAGGTTTCCTGCTGGCCCGCGAACGACGCATCGGGCAGGTCTTCGGCGGTGGCCGAAGATCGAACGGCAAACGAGGCTTCGGCATCGTTTTGGGTCAATTCGGCGTAGGCCTTGCGGATTTCCTGTTCGAGTTGTGGTTGCAGCGGCGCTTTCACCACCCAGTCGCGCACCAGGGCGCCGGTCTTGGCCAGGGCATCCAGGTCCTCGACATTCAGGCTCGAAAGTGCGGCATTGATCTTTTCGGTGAGCCCGTTGTGGGTCAGGAACGCCCGAAACGCCTCTGCCGTGGTGGCAAAGCCGCCCGGCACCCTGACCCCGGCGGCGGACAACTGGCTGATCAATTCACCCAAGGAGGAATTTTTGCCGCCGACCGAGGCGACATCCTGCATGCGGCACTGCGAAAGAGGCAGAACGAGAGACATCTTGGGATCCGGGCGCGTTGGATGGATGGGAATAAACTGATAGCCAGAGATTGCGCAAATAAGCCGCTCATTATAGCCTTGCAAGACCGCTTGCTGCACTGCACAACCCGCCCCCACCGAAGGACACCGCATGTCTCACCGCAGAACCGCTTTTTTTGTCTCCGACCGAACCGGTATCACCGTCGAAATGCTCGGCAATTCGCTCCTGACGCAGTTCGACGACGTCGAATTTCGTCGGGTGACCCTGCCCTTCATCGATAACCTCGAAAAAGCCCACGAGGTGCTGAACCAGGTCGAGGCCGCCAACGCCGAGTCCGGTATGCGGCCACTGGTGTTCACCTCGCTCATGGCCGAGGACATACGCCAGGAGATCGGCAAGGCGCGCGGCATGGTGCTCGACCTGTTCGAACGCTTCATAGTGCCCCTGGAAATCGAGCTGGGCGTCAAATCGGCCCACGTCATCGGTCGCAGCCACTCTGCCGGCAATTTCAAGGACTACAACCATCGCATCGAGGCGGTCAATTACACCCTGGCCCACGACGACGGCATGACCAACCGCAACCTCGACCAGGCTGACTTGATCATGGTCGGCGTATCGCGCTCGGGCAAGACGCCGACCTGTCTCTATATGGCGCTGCAATTCGGCGTAAAGGCGGCCAATTACCCGCTGATCCCGGAAGACCTGGAGCGGATGAAATTGCCGCCTGCCCTGTTGCCGCTGAAGCACAAGGTGTGGGGTCTTTCGATCCTGCCCGATCGATTGCAGCAAATCCGCCAGGAACGCAAGCCCGACAGCAAATACGCCTCGCTGGAAAACTGCAAATGGGAAGTCACCGCCGCCGAAACCCTGATGCACCAGTCCGGCGTCCGTTTTCTCAATTCGACCACCAAATCGATCGAGGAATTGGCGACCACCATCCTGCACGAAGCCCAATTGGTTCGCAGGGCGTACTAGTTCCTTCGCACCGGCGCTGTGCACGACTGTTGCGCACTTACAACACCGGTTCCAAACCCGGCAAATCGGCGCCCTTTGTATGCTACAAAGGGCGTTGATTCGACGACCGTCCGCGGCTCATAAACGACGGCGTTTTCCGTTCCGATTTTTCTTTTGCGAGGAGAGCAATATGTCGACGAAAAAACGACTGATCCCGGCGCTGGTAGCCGGCGCCCTGGCGATGGGCGCCACCGGCGCCAATGCCGTCACCTTTAGCGGTGTCTATGTGTTTGGCGACAGCCTGTCCGATTCCGGCTATTTCCGACCGTTCCTGACCGCCATCGGCGTGCCCTCTACCTTGGTTGCGACCCTGGGTCGATTTACCACCAATCCCGGACCGGTCTGGTCGGAACTGGTCGCCAATTATTACGGCGGCAACGCCAAGCCCAGCAACGCCGGCGGCGGCATTTACGCCCAGGGTGGCGCGCGTGTCGCGTCCGCCTCGGCGAGCACGCCACCCGGCTCGGCGCAGCGGCCGATTTCCACGCAGATCGATGAATATTTTGCCTCTACCGGCGGTACCGCCGATCCGAATGCACTGTTTGCCGTGTGGGGCGGCGCCAACGATATTTTGCAAGCCGGTGCTGCGGGCGTTACCCCTGCCGCAACCGCCGAGATCCAGCAGATCGGCCGCCTGAAAGCCGCCGGCGCGCGCTACATCCTGGCCTTCGGCTTGCCGAATCTTGGCCTGACGCCCTCCTCGCAAGCTGGCGGTGCTGCCGCGGTGGCGCAGGGTACGGCTGCTGCGGTCGGATACAACACGCTGCTGTTCAACGGCATCGCCGCCGGCAACTTGCGTGCGATTCCGGTCGACACTTTTTCACTTTTGAATGAAGTGGTGGCCAATGCTTCAGCGTATGGGTTTACCAATACCACCGGCTTTGCCTGTACCGCGTTTCCGCCGTTTACCACGCCGACGACCGTGAGCTCGCAATTCTGCTCGGGCGCCAACCTGGTGAGCGCCAATGCCGCGACCACCTATGTGTTCGCCGACGGCATTCATCCGACCACTGCGTCGCACGCGCTGTTGGCCGATTTCGTGAAATCGCTGATCGACGGCCCCAACGCCTATTCGACCATGGCGGAAATTCCGATGGCTTCGCGAGCGGCACATATGCGCACCCTGGACGACGGCTTGCAGGCAGGCATGCGCGCCGAAGTCGGCAAGGTGACCGCCTTTGCCGCCGGCGACGGCGGCAAGTACGATATCGGCGCCAATGTGCTGTCGCCGAGCACCACCAGCAAGAATCACTCGGCATCGGTCGGCGTCACCTTCCGCGCCTCCGAAGGCGCTACCATCGGTATTGCGGCCGGCAAGACCACGGTCAGCGCGACCATGGGTTCGCTCGGCAAATTCGATACCGACGAGTCTGCGGTTTCCGCCTTCGGCAGCTTGAAAGGGGACGGCTGGTACGTGAATTTCAGCGGCTCGGTCGCCGATCTCACCTTCAAGAACATCAACCGCTTCGTGCCGATCGGCGTCGTCACCCGCGTCAACTCCGCCAATACCAACGGTTCCAGCACCTCGGGCAACCTGACGGTAGGTTACGACGCGGACTGGGGCAGAATCACGGCGGGTCCGTTCCTGAGCTACACGGCGCAATCGGTGGTCGTGAACGGCTTTACCGAAAACGCCAACGCGACCACCCCGCTTTCCACCGACCTGAAGATAAGCGACCAGACGCGCACTTCGCGTGTCTCCAGCCTGGGCCTGCGGATCAGCGCCAATATGGGCAACTGGACCCCGTATGCTCGTCTGAGCTATGACCAGGAAAACGGGCTCGGCAGCCGCTTCGTGACCGCAACCCCGGTAACGGTTCAGCAGAACATCAGCTACGATATTCCTGCCTACCTGCCGCCGAAACACTGGAGCACCGGCACCATCGGCGTGCGCGCGGTATTGGCGCAGCGTGTGTCGCTGGGTCTGGCGTGGACCAGCATTTTTGGCCGCAGCGAACTGAAGCAAAGCGGCATCACCGGCAGTGTCGCGATCGGATTCTGATCGAATCGCGCAAGGCACCCGCAGTGCAAAATCCCCCGGCTGGCCCGGGGGATTTTTTTGAGCGGCGCTATGCAGTAGCAGTTGCCCAAAACCCACGGAATCAATTAGTTATCGAATTTTTCAGACTTTCAAAACGCCCGTCACGCCGGGCGTTTTGCGCTTCTTCACTACATGTGGTTGGCCAAGGCGAAATCACTTGCGCTAAGCGCCACGAAGAAAAAGGTTGACGAAATCGAAAAAATGCACAAAAATAAGGTTGACGAATTTCAGGAAACGCACAAACCATGTCCATCTCCCTTCCAGTGCAATGCAACCCGGAGCTCCGCGCCGACCGCCTCGCGTTGGTAGCCCAATGGCTACTGGAGGAACTGTACGCGACAGAAGACGATCTGTCGCGCGACACGGATGATGGCTATACCCGCGGGTGCGCAACGTTTGGCCGGCAAAAGAACCGCGTGAAATTTCATGCATTGTCCGGCAAGTACGGCTGGTTGAAGCTCCTGAATGGCGGTAACGATCTAGTATTCACTATCGGTGGCGTTCCATGCCGCTTTAGCAATGACGATCCCAACAATCCGACCAAGGATGCCGTCATCGCCACCAACCGATATCAGATGGCGTTCCTGGAATTCGTGGCGGAAGGCGAACCCGGAAAATTCTGCTTCATCATCGATCGCGGTCAAAACAACCTGGAAGATCCCCGCGTCGAATTTCTCGGGTTCAGTCCGAGCGGTGAGATCGCGTGTCGATGGGTGTCGGATTCCGTGCCTGTTGTGCGCAACGTGAATGCGGAGCTGGTGCCGCCGGTCGACGTCGCCAAGCCAGTCGTGACTCCCAAAGTGGCGGAAGGCGGGGACGAGTCCGCAGAAGCCGGGGCATGAGTGAATTCATTGGAGCCAACCTTCGACTTGCGCGGCTTTATCACGCGCTGTCATTGGCTGACCTTGGAGACGAACTCAAGAAGTCGAAGCAGTTCTTGAGTCGCGTCGAAACCGGCGTGGAGCCGGTTTCCTCGCATCTTGAAACTTGCTTGGCCGAACGGCTGCAAGTGCTCCCCGAGTTTTTCTACAATGTCGATCCGATGCCGATCGCCGACGAGCAGTGCCATTTTCGCAAGCAGCTAACTACAAAGGTCGCGCTTCGTCAGGTTGCGCGCGCACGTGGGGAAATGTTGAAGAGACTGGTATCCGTGCTGGATGATCGTCTTGACATGCCCGCGTATCGCATTGCGGAAGCCGAACCGACTTCCATGCAAGAGATTGAGCGCGCTGCTGAGAAGTGTCGCTCATTATGGACGCTCGGCACCGGACCGATTCGCAATGTGACTCGCGTTGCTGAGAACGCCGGCGCGGTCGTCACGCATGTAAATGGCTTGGCGGAGGAAGTTGACGCTGTTTCCTTTGCGACCCGTCGTCCCGTCATTGCGCTCAATGGCGCAGGCCGTTCTACTTGTCGCAGTCGATTCGCCATCGCCCATGAGCTGGGTCATTTTGCGCTTCATGTAGGCGTGTTGACTGGCGATCGCCTTACAGAGAGTCAAGCGAACAGATTTTCCAGCGCATTCCTGTTGCCTCGGAGTTCGTTCCTTAACGAATGTCGAATAGCTATTCGAGGCACCAGATTGAACTGGAATGGGTTGTCTGAATTAAAGCTTCGCTGGGGCGCCTCAAAAGCCGCCATTATTTATCGTGGCCGGCAGCTTGAAATTTTTTCTGAAGAACAAGCAAGAGCGGGCTACGTGGGCCTAAATCGGCACGGCGAAGCCAATCATGAGACTGAGGATGACCAAATTCCCGCAGAGGTTCCGGAAGTCCTAACCGAAGGGCTCAAAGTAATAAAAAATCACTTTGGTATGCCTTCTGCAGCGGTGGCCCGCGCAATGTGGGTACAACCGCGCTTTTTGGACGGCTTGATCGATAAGCAAGTGTCAATACCGGTGCGATCAAATAACGTTGTCCAATTGTACTGAGTGATTTGATATTCAAGCACTCTAAAGCCTCGGCGAGACTCAGAGGGAAACGCTAGGTGGGTACCAATGCCCTGATCGCATACAGCTAGGGAAAGCTGCATTGGCTAGTTGACCGCACCTCGCTCCAGCCCCTTGTATTACGGAAGTTCCACGGATGATTTTTTCAAATGCCCGCTTCTCGTCGTCACCGGAGTCTTCGTGCAGCAGGTGGTCAGCGCAGGCCTGCAGCAAGAAAGAAAATACATCCATTTGGGCACAAGGCAGCCTGACATTGCTAAGGATACCCAACACCCCGGAATCTGCCGAAGTGCTCACAGTGAAGGCGCTTTGCACATTGGTGTGCAGGGCAAGCATATTCTTCATCTGAGCGTGAAAATACGGATGCCCGTGGACATCCAACGCAAAATCGTAGTGCGCGCCGTACACATGCTTAAGAGCATTTTGCTTGTCCCGGAAATAAGCGGCCTTTGTTGAGAAATCGAGCGTCACGAGGCGATCATTGTTGACTAACTCGTTCTTATCAAAAGTCATCCTTCCAGAGATGACAATATAAAGATCGATCGTCATATCGTTGGCTCGCTCCGGGACATTCAAGACAAATGGTTTCACGCGCACGCAAATTTCTTCGGGCGCGTTTTCGTCTTCAATTTGCTCAAATAAATCACAGCCACTGCTTGGCTTGGCCTCGGCAAATGCACTCATCTGTTTTAGGCCGTTGTAAGTGTCGTCCCAGATTGCCGTAAGTTTTGCGATCGCCTTCC
>CAZCKI010000046.1:0-12320 GCA_964498815.1 uncultured Burkholderiales bacterium | reverse complement strand
GACCGCACGCAAGGCGATCGACCAGCTGGTCGACCAGGGCATGATCGTGCGCCGCCGCGGTTCCGGCAACTACATCGCGCCGCGCATCGAAACCCCGCTGTCGCGCCTCACCAGTTTTTCCGAAGAACTGGCACGGCGCGGCCACACGCCCAAGTCGCGCTGGCTGCAACGCGCCTTCGCCGTCGGCTCCACCGAGGAACGCGCCAGCCTGGGACTGCCCGCCAACAGCAAGGTCGCCCGGCTGGAGCGCCTGCGCCTGGCCGACGATGTGGTGATGGCCTTCGAGGTCAGCGTGCTGCCGCAGGCGATCCTGCCGCAGCCCGAGCTGGTCAAGCATTCGCTGTATGAATATCTCGCCGCCATCGGCAAGGCCCCGGTGCGCGCGGTGCAGCACATTCGCGCCCTCAATGCCGACGCCGTACTCGCCGCCAAGCTCGGTATCCCGGTGGGCATGGCGGTGCTGGTCCTCAACCGCATCGGCTATCTCGACAGCGGCGCCGCGATCGAACTCACGCTTTCGTATTGTCGCAGCGACTACTACGATTTCGTCGCCGAAATGCGGCGTCTCTGAGCACGCCCTACATGGCATCGTCGAAGCGCATCTCCGGCCACATCCTGACCCCACAGGGTTTCATCGCCGGCAGCATCGAGATCGGCGCCGCCGGGCGCATCGCGCGCATCGAGGGTCACGCCATCGACACCGCGGCGGTACGCGATCGCCGCGCGTCCATCGTCCTGCCGGGATTCATCGATCAGCACGTGCACGGCGGCGGCGGTCACGACATCATGGAAGGCGGTGACGCCGCCGACCACGTCGCCCGGCTGCACGCGCGGCACGGCACCACGTCGCTCCTCGCCACCACCATGACCGCTCCCGCCGATGAGCTGGTGCAGGCCTTTGCCGGCCTGGCGCCGCTCTGTTGCGAGACCAGGTCCGGCAGCGCGCGCATCCTCGGTGTCCACCTGGAAGGGCCCTACATCAACTCCAGCCGGCTCGGCGCCCAGCCCGATTTCGCCCGCCCGCTGCAACTCGACGAACTCACCCGCCTGCACGAGATGGCGCCGATCCGCCTCATCACCCTGGCGCCGGAAGTGCCGGGCAATATGCAGGCGATCGCCGCGCTGGCCGCGGCGGGATTCAAAGTCCAGATCGGCCACACCGCCGGCAGCTACGAGGAAGGCGTGAAGGCGCTTGCCGAGGGCGCCTCCAGCTTCACCCATCTGTTCAACGCCATGACCGCCATGCATCACCGCCAGCCGGGCATGGTCGGTGCGGCGCTGGCGCACGCGGAGTATGCCGAGATCATTCCGGACTTGTTGCACGTGCACGCCGGCGCCATGCGGGTCGCGTTGCGCTCCATACCGAAATTGTTTTGCGTGACCGATTCGACCGCCGCCGCCGGCATGCCCGACGGCGAGTATCGCCTCGGCCGCCAGGCGGTGACCAAGTGCATGGGTGGCGTGCGGCTCGCCGACGGCACGCTGGCCGGCTCCACGCTGACCATGGACCAGGCGCTGATCAATCTGGTCGAAACCTTGTCGCTCGATCTGGCCGAGGCGTCCAGGCGTACGTCCACGCACGCGGCCGATCATCTCGGCATAAGCGACCGCGGCCGCCTGCAGACCGGCGCCTTCGCGGATTTGCTGGTATTGGACCGCGACCTCGCCCTCCACGAGGTGTATTGCGAAGGGAGCGCGATTGATCGCGGCGCCTAGCGAGGTCGGCGGCAGCCTGATGCTGCAGGAGTCGCGCGCAGCGCCCGCCGTGGTGGCCACGCAAATCGCCGCAGACGCCGACGCCTATCGCGAATTCGGCGATCGATTGCGGTTCCAGCCGCCGACATCGATCCTGACGGTGGCGCGCGGCAGCTCGGATCATGCCGCCCATTTCATGGCCTATCTGATCATGGCGCGGCTGGGACGGCTGGTCACCTCGCTGCCGCTGTCGCTGATCACCCTGTACCAATCGAAGATCCGCTGCGAAGGACTGCTGTCGATGGCGTTTTCGCAGTCGGGACAAAGCCCCGACCTGGTCGCGTCGATGCGCTTCTTTTCGGATGGCGGCGCGGCCACCGCGGCCTTCGTCAACGATTCCGCCTCGCCGCTGGCGGCGAGCGTGCAAAGCGTGTTTTGCCTGCACGCCGGGCGCGAGCAAAGCGTGGCCGCCACCAAGAGCTTTATCGCGCAACTAGTGGCCGGCGTGCGCGTGGTCGGCGCCTGGCAGCCCGATGCCGAGCTCGACACCGCCTTGCAGGCGCTGCCGGAAGCGCTCAGCCAAGCCTGCCGCGCCGACTGGTCCGCGGCGGTCGCGGCGCTGCAGGACGCCGATCGCCTGTTCGTGATCGGACGCGGCACCGGATTGCCGATCGCCATGGAAGCGGCGCTCAAATTCAAGGAAACCTGCGCGCTGCAGGCCGAGGCTTTTTCCGGCGCGGAAGTGATGCACGGCCCGATGGCGATGATCGAGCCGGGCTTTCCGCTGCTGGTGTTCGCCCCGCGCGGTCCGGCGCACGAAGGGCTGGTACGCATGGCCGCGCAAATGCGCGAACGCGGCGCCACCGTGCTGCTGGCCGCCCCGCCCGGGACGCCCGGGTGTAACCTGCCGTTGGTAGCCGCGCCGTCGGTCGAACTCGACCCGATCACCGCCATTCAGAGTTTTTACCCCCTGGTCGAGGCCCTGTCGCGGGCGCGCGGCTTCGATCCCGACCGTCCGCGCCATTTGCAGAAAGTCACGCGCACCCGATGAGCCAGTTGAAAACCGAAAGCCCGAGCGATACCCACACGCGGCTCGACGAATACAGCGTGCGGCAACTGGTCGACGCACTGGTCGGCGACCAGATCGACGCCGTCGAGGCGGCCCGCGCCGCGCGCGAGCAGATCGCCCTCGCCGTGGACGCCGCGCTGCCGCGCATCGAAGCCGGCGGCCGCCTGATCTATGTCGGCGCAGGCACTTCGGGGCGCCTCGCCTTGCTCGACAGCGTGGAGCTGTATCCGACTTTTTCGTGGCCGAAGGATCGTGCGATCGCCGTGATGGCGGGCGGCAAGACCGCCGTTTACCAGGCGATCGAAGGCGCCGAAGACAATCGCGAGCGGGGCGCGCTCGACATTGCCGCCGTTCGACCCGGCGCTCGCGACGTGGTACTGCTACTGGCGGCATCCGGCACCACGCCGTACGTGCTGGCGGCCGCGCAAAAGGCGCGCGACCTCGGCGCTCTCACGGTGGGCATTGCCAACAACCCCGGCTCGCCGCTGCTGACGGTGGCCGAGATCGGCATCACGCTCGACACCGGACCGGAACTCATTTCGGGCAGCACCCGCCTCAAGGCCGGCACCGCGCAAAAGATCGCGCTCAATACCTTTTCCAGCGCACTGATGGTGAAGCTGAACAAGGTGTACGGCAACCTGATGGTCGACCTGAAGGCGACCAACGCCAAACTGGCCCAGCGCGCGGTGCGTCTGACCATGCTCGCCACCGGCGCCGACGAAGCGCTGGTGCGCGGCACCCTCAAGCTCTGCGACCACCACGTCAAGGTCGCCATCGTCGCACTCGCGCGCGGCATCGATGTCGCCGAGGCGCGCGCGCGGCTCGACGCGGCAAAGGGCAGCGTGCGGGCCGCGTTGGCGGACTGATTCCATGAACGCTCCTTCCGCAGCAAGCGATCCCCGCGAAACGGACTTAGCGGCATCGGGGCAGCAGCAACGTTCTGCCTGGTGGTGGATACCCAGCTTGTACTTCGGCGAAGGCATGCCTTACGTCGTGGTGATGACGCTGGCCGGCACCATGTACACGACGCTGGGTATGCCCAACGCGGAAATGGCCCTGGTCACCAGCTTGTTGTACCTGCCCTGGGTCATCAAGCCGTTATGGTCGCCGATCGTCGATATTTTCCGCACCAAGCGCCACTGGGTGGTGGTAATGCAGCTCTTGATCGGCGCGGCCATGGCGCTGGTTGCGTTTACGCTGCCGATGGCGCAGGCATTCCAGATCTCGCTGGCCGCGTTCTGGCTGGTGGCCTTCAGCTCCGCGACGCACGACATCGCCGCCGACGGCTTCTATCTGCTCGCGCTTCCCGCACATGAGCAAGCAGCCTTCATCGGCGTGCGCAGCGCTTTCTACCGGGTGGCAATGTTGGCGGGCCAGGGCGGATTGGTATGGATTGCCGGCACACTGGGCGACACTACCGGCAACATCACGCTGGGCTGGTCCATCGTCTTCATGATTCTGGCATCGCTTTTCTTCGTTTTGTTTTTTTATCACAGCCGCGTTTTGCCGAGACCCGCTGTGGACCGCCCGTCGGGCGCGAGCGATGGCGTGCTGGCAGAATTCATGGCGACCTTCGTGCAGTTCTTCCAGCGCAGGGATATTGTCATCGTGCTGGCGTTCCTTCTGCTATTCCGTTTTGGCGAAGCGCAGGCCCTGAAGCTGGTGACGCCGTTTCTGTTGGCGGCGCACGACAAGGGTGGCCTTGCGCTTTCGACGGCGCAGGTCGGTATCACTTACGGCACGATCGGCGTAATCTTTCTGACCCTCGGCGGTCTGCTCGGCGGCTACGCGATATCGCGTCACGGCCTGAGAAAATGGCTGTGGCCGATGATGTTTTCCGTGCACCTGCCCAACCTGGCTTTCGTCTATCTCGCCTTCGCCGCTCCGGACAATATTCACCTGATCCAAACCGCCATCGCCGTCGAACAGTTCGGCTACGGCTTCGGCTTTACCGCCTTCATGATGTACATGATCCTGGTGGCCGACCGCGACGGCAACAACCCGCACAAGACCGCGCACTACGCGATCTGTACCGGCTTCATGGCGCTCGGCATGATGCTGCCGGGAATGGTGAGCGGCTGGATCCAGGAACAACTCGGCTATCAGAAGTTTTTTGTCTGGGTCTGTTTCGCCACCCTGCCTTCGCTGGCGGCGGCCGCGTTCCTGAAGATCAGCCCGACCTTCGGCAAGAAAATCGAGATCGGCAATGGCTGATTCCACCGGCAATCGCCTGGTATCGCTCGATGCCTTCCGCGGTTTCACCATCGCCGCTATGGTGTTGGTCAACAACCCCGGCGACTGGGGCCATCTGTACGCGCAGCTCGACCACGCCGAGTGGAACGGCTGGACCTTCACCGACTGGATCTTTCCTTTCTTCCTGTTCATCTGCGGCGTGTCGATGGCATTTTCGCTGGTGCGCCGCGCCGAGGCCGGCGACGACAAAAAGGGGCTGCTTTTGCAGCTCAGCAAACGCGCCGCCATCATTTTCGCCGTCGGCCTGTTCCTCAACCTGTTCCCGTATTTCCATTTCGACACGGTACGCATTCCGGGCGTGTTGCAACGCATTGCGCTGTGCATCGTGCTGGCGGCGCCGATCGCCGTGTACTGCAGCTGGCGCGGCCAGTGCGCGTGGATCATCGCCTTGCTGGGGTTCTACACGGTCGCCATGCTGTGGATTCCGGTAGCGGATTTGCAAGGCATCGTCGGCGCGGGCGTGCTCGAACCGGGGCGCGATTTCGGCGCATACGTGGATCGCACGATCCTCTCCGGACACATGTGGGGCCGTTCGAAGACTTGGGACCCGGAAGGGCTCTTCACGACGCTACCGGCCATTTGCACCCTGCTGTTCGGCCTGCTCGCCGGGTGCTGGCTCGGCAGCGGCTACAACAAGGCGGAAAAGACGGTGTGGATGATGCTGGCGGGACTCGCGTGCCTGTGGCTCGGCGGCATCTTGAATAGCGTGCTGATGCCGATCAACAAGAGCCTCTGGACCACCTCGTATTGCATCTTCATGACCGGCTGGGCTCTGCTGTTGTTCGCCGCGTTTTACTGGCTGATCGACGGCAACGACTCGCTGCGGCTGCGCGAGCGCTCGCGGCGCATCCTGCTGCCCTTCACCATCTACGGCATGAACGCGCTGTTCATCTTCGCCTTCTCCGGCCTGGTCGCGCGTCTGTTGGGGCTGATCAAATTTGCGCGCGACGGGGCGGAGCTATCGCTGAAAGCGATCCTGTACACGCCGCTGCGCGACCTGCCGATCGCACCCGTCAATGCTTCGCTGTGGTTCGCCCTCCTGTTCAATCTCGCCATGTTTGCGGTAGCGTGGGCGATGTGGAAGAAAAAATGGTTCGTCAAGGTATGAAGCACCGCACCCTGTTGCGCGCCTGTGTGGCGCTGGCAATGCTGCTTACCGCCGGCAGCTGCACCACACCCGGCCCCGCACCCGGCATCGGCTCGGCGGCCATCGAAGGCGGCCCGCCGCCGATTCCGCGCGAGTTTCGCGCCGCCTGGGTGGCCAGCGTCGCCAATATCGACTGGCCGAGTCGCACCGGGCTGACTTCCGACGAACAAAAGCGCGAGATCGACCAGATCGTTGCGCGTGCAAGCGACCTCAAGTTGAACGCGTTGATCGTTCAGGTGCGACCGGCCGCCGATGCGCTGTATGCCTCGCCCCTGGAACCCTGGTCCGAGTATCTGTCCGGCGTGCAGGGCCAGGCGCCCGAGCCGTACTACGATCCGCTCGCTTATTGGGTCGCGGCGGCGCACCGCGCCGGCATCGAGCTGCACGCCTGGTTCAATCCCTACCGCGCGCGCCACACCACCTCCCGATCGACCAACGCCGCCAGCCATATCGCCAATGTCTATCCCGGCGTGGTGAAAGACTACGGCGGCTATCAGTGGATGGACCCGGGCGAGGAAATCGCCGCGCAGAGAACCCTCGATGTCATCACCGACGTAACGCGTCGCTACGACATCGACGGCGTGCACGTCGACGATTACTTTTATCCCCATCCGGTGACGGTGCCCGGCAGCTCGATTGGCAACATCGCGCCGGTCGAGCAGGAGTTCCCGGACGAGCCCTCGTGGCAGCGCTATCTCGCCGGCGGCGGCACACTGTCGCGCGCCGACTGGCGCCGCCGCAACGTCGATCAATTGATGCAGCGCATTTACCAAAGCGTGCATCGCGAAAAGGCCTGGGTGCGATTCGGCATCAGCCCCTTCGGCCTCGGCCGCCCCGACCGGCGCCCGCCCGGCATCACGGGTTTTAGCCAGTACGACAAGCTCTACGCCGACGTCGAGACCTGGATGGAACGCGGCTGGCTCGATTACCTGGCGCCGCAACTCTATTGGCCGATCGACCAGCCGGCGCAGGCCTTTGGGGTACTGCAGCAATACTGGCTGGGCCAGAACCCGCTGCAACGGCATGTCTGGCCCGGGCTCTTCACCAGCCGCATCGATGCGAGCGAGAAATCCTGGCAAGCCGAAGACATCCTCAATCAGATCAACCTCACGCGCGCGCGCGCAGGCGCGCTTGGTCACGTGCATTTCAGCATGGCGGCACTCCTGCAAAACCGAAAGGGCATAGCCGATCAACTCAGGAACTCGGCGTACCTGGCGCCGGCGCTGATTCCCGCCGCCGCCTGGTTGGGGAACGCGAAATTGCGCGCGCCCGGCGTAATCGTTTCCGCTGTCGCCGATACCCAAGCCGAAGAAATCGGAGTCGGCTTTGCCGAGGCCAATGAGGAGCGCGCATGGAAGTACGCGATCTGGCTTCGCGATGGCGGCGGTTGGCATTTTTCCGTCAAGCCAAATCGCATCGCACTCGGCTTGCCGATGACGGGGGTGGGCTCGTTCACCTTGCGCAAAGAGGGCCGGGTCCGGGATTTGATCGTCATACCCATCGATCGCTTTGGAAATGAAGGCGAGCCCGCGTACGCGCCGGCGAGCGACCTTGCGAGGTTGCCGTGAAATCAAACACCCTTGGCCTCGGCATCGACGCCGGCGGCACGCAGACGCGCTGGGCGCTGGCGACCGCCGGCGGCGACATCGTCGCGGATGGATCGGTAGCGGGACTGAGCGCCCTGCAGCTGGCTACTGCTGCCGGCCGCGAGCAGGTGAGCGCGGTGATCGGCAAACTGGCCGCCGACGTCCTGACAGCCGGCACGCCCGGTCACGTCTATGCGGGCGTAACCGGGCTGGATGACGAACAAGAGGAAATCAAGCAATTGATAGCAGCACCCCTCGGGTTAGCAGTGGACGCCGTCGACATCAAGAACGACATCGAGATCGCGTGCCGGGCCCTGTTCGCACCCGGTGAAGGCTACTTGGTATACGCCGGCACAGGTACCATCGCCGCGTACATCGACGCACACGACCAGTTGCAGCGCGCCGGCGGTCGTGGCGCCATGCTCGACGATGCCGGCGGCGGTTACTGGATCGCGCACGAGGCGCTGCAGCTGATCTGGCGGCGGGAAGATGTGCAGCCGGGCGCTTGGCGCGATTCCCCCATGGCGACGGAGATGCTCAAACGCATCGGCGGAACCGATTGGTCGCATTCGCGCAAATACATTTACGGCAGGGGCCGCGGTGACATCGGCCAGCTGGCGCTGGCGGTGGCCGCTTGCGCCGAAACCGATCCCGCTGCAGCCGACATCCTGCAGCGCGCCGGTCGCGAACTGGCGCGGCTCGCCAAGGCGCTGCTGGTGCGCTTTGGGCCTCGACCCATCATCTTGACGGGTCGCGCGTGGCGATTGCATCCCTCCATTGAAGCGTCGCTGCGCGACGCACTGGACGATCGCATTCCGATTACCCTGCGCGACAGCGAGGCCCACCTCGCCGCGGCGCGCTTCGCGGCACGAGACATCCGCTTGCACCCCTGAACCCCCGAGGAATTCCATGAAAAAACTCCTGCTGCCCTTCACCCTCGCCGTCATCGCCCTGCTGTCCGGCTGCCAGTCGCTGCAAATCGACCGCACCCACACGGCGGTGAGCCAGGATAGCCGCGTGCAATACCTGGTGATCCATTACACGGCGGAGGATTTTCCGTCCTCGTTCAAGACGCTGACCGAAGGCAAGGTCAGCGCGCACTACCTCGTCAACGACAATCCGCCGGTGATCTACCAGCTGGTCGACGAAAATCGCCGCGCCTATCAGGCCGGCGTCAGTTCCTGGCAGGGGCAGACGCAGCTCAACGCCGCCTCGATCGGCATTGAGATCGTCAACAAGGGCTTTCGCAAAGGCGCCAACGGTGAGCGCGTCTGGTTCGACTACCCGCAGGCGCAGATCGACCAGGTGATCGCCCTGGTCAAGGACATCGTCAAACGCCACGATATCCGTCCCGATCGCATCGTCGGCCACAGCGACATCGCCCCGCAGCGCAAGCAGGACCCGGGTCCACGCTTTCCCTGGAAGCAGTTGGCCGACGCCGGCATCATCCCCTGGCCCGACGCCGCGGAAATCAAGGCGAAGACACCCGGCTACGAAATGGAGTTGCCCGATATCGAGTGGTTCCAACGGAAGCTGGCCCGCTTCGGCTACGCGGTGCCGATCAACGGCCAGCTCGACGAGGCCACCGTCAACGTGCTCGCAGCACTGCAGATGAAGTACCGCCCCGCCAAGATCGACGGCTTCCCCGACGCCGAAACCGCGGCGCTGCTCGACGTGCTGACCGCCAACTAGCCGTGGATGGCGATCATGCGAATTCAATTGCCGGCACGCCTCATCGCCCTGGGCTTGGCTTGCTGGTTGTGTGAAGCGATGGCAGCACCTCCTCGCAATGCCGCACTGGACCAGGAGCTCGACGCCATCGTCCACGACAGCGCGCATCCGCTGGCGAGCCTGTCGGTGCTGGCGGTGAAGAACGGCAAGGTGGTGTACCAAGGGCAGTTCGGTAACAAAAGCATCGACCTCACCGACCCGGCGAAGAGCGTGAAGGTGGACCACGCCACCATGTACCGCATCGCCTCGATTTCCAAATTGATCACCACGCTGGGCGTGATGAAACTGGTCGAACAAAGGAAGCTCGACCTAGACCGCGACATCGGCGACTACCTCGGCTACCCGGTGCGCAATCCGCACTTTCCGGATACGCCGGTGACATTTCGCATGATGATGAGCCACACCTCTTCGCTGCGCGACGATGGCGGCTACTACTGGGAAGCCAAGCTCGGCGTCGATTTGAAAGACGTGCTGGTGCCCGGCGGCAAGCAATACGGCAAGGGCGCAATGTGGTCGGACAAAGCCAAACCCGGCGACTATTTTCAGTACGCCAATTTTCCCTGGGGCGTGATCGGCACGGTGATGGAAAAGGTCGCAGGCGAGCGCTTCGACCGGTTGATGAAAAAGCTGATCCTCGACCCGATGCAATTGCGCGGCGGCTTTCATCCTGCCGATTTTTCGCCGGCCGAGATCGCCGATATCGCGACGCTGTATCGCAAGCGCACCGAGGAAGGCAACAAGGAAATCTGGAACCCGGCCGGTCCATGGGTGGCGCAGGTAGACGACTACCGCAAGGAACCGCCTCAACCGCGCGCGCTGCCCGACTATGTACCCGGCAGCAACGGCACGCTGTTCGGCCCGCAGGGCAATTGCCGTCTATCTGCGGAGGATCTTGCCAAGGTGATGCAGATGCTGATGAACGGCGGCGTGCATCACGGCAAGCGCATCCTGTCGGCGAAATCGGTGGAGACCATGCTGCGCGACCAGTGGCGGCACGACGGTCATGGTCTGAACGGCAACAGCAACGGCGAAGTCGGCTTCGGCAGCCACCAGGATTTAATGAATGCCTGGGGCCTCGGCAACCAGCACTTTATCGACATCAGCGGAAAAAATCGCGGCGACCGGCTGGTCGAGGGCGGCGGCTTCACCGCGGTCGGCCATCTCGGCGACGCCTGGGGGCTGACCTCCGCCGTGGTGTTCGATCGAAAATCCAACACCGGCATGATCTTCCTGACCGGCGGCCCCGGTTTCGATCCGGAAACCTATCCCGGCGAATACTCGGCCTTCTACCGGCACGAGGAAAAAATCCTTACTGTGCTGTACCGGCGAGTCGTCAAATAGCAGGCATAGCCAATTAGCTGCTATGAATTGTACAAATACTGCCGCAATTCGGCTGGCTCCGTCCCGTCTTTCACCGGCTCGGGCAAGTCCATTCTGCCGTTCAAAGAGTAACGAATACCATTCGCGACGTGGCCATGTCGCGTAGCGTGGCGAATTACCCCAGCTCGCGGGGCAATTTCGTTTGATTGTTGATTTTCGCTGCAAACGATGTCATGTGGCCGTCAATTTTTTGGTCGACTGGGCTGGGCCCGAGCGAGGCAGCAGCGCCCTTTTCAAAAGCTTGCTTTGAAAGAGGTGGCCCTATGCTTCAATGAAAATATGGCCTAACCGCAAGCGAAATCAACAGGGAGCTATCTAACTACTGCTCAATGGCGCCATCAGTCGCTAGACTACGGCACGACTAGGCGCGCCCGAGCCTTTGATCTGGGTGCGATGCAGGATGCGCCGCGACAGAGGGTCGAATGCGTCCCGGCGATGCATGGTTGTCCGGTTGTCCCATAGCACGAGGTCGCCCAGCGCCCAGCGGTGTCGGTACACGGCGGTATCGATAAATGACCAGATTTCGTCGAGCAGGCGTTCGGACTCGTCAAGTTCGAGACCGATGATGTAGGCATTGCGGCGGCGCCCAAGGTACAGCGCGGGTTCGCCCGAGACCGGGTGCCGGATGATTACAGGGTGCGGCGTGCCGACGGAATTGCGCGGGTCGTCCGAGGACGTGAGCCCTTTGCGAACGTAGCCTCCGGAATCGTAGGTGCCATCGTGCTTGATGTCGCGATCACGGATTTGCATAACCAGCGCCGGGGGCAATTTTTTTAAAGCCGCTTTCATACCGCAGAACCAGGTGTCGCCTCCGGTCGGCGGGATTTCCAGGGAGTACAACATCGAGGCGTCGGGCGGCTCGGGCGCATAGCTCATATCGGTATGCCAAGCCGCCTCGCCGTCACCGAGCGCGCCGATCGGTTCACCGGTTTCGTCGCGCACGTTCGACACGACGTACACCTCCGGGTAACCAGGTGGCGATTTGCGCCCCGCGCCTTGGTTGGGCGGCGAATCCAATGCGCCGAAATGACGGGAAAACGCCAGCAAGTCGTCGTCGGTCAATTTCTGGTCGCGGAACAGCAGTACATCGTGCCGGTACCAAGCTTGCTTGATCGCCTCGACGGTGGATGCATCCAGGCGCGCAAGATCGACACCGCCGATTTCCGCGCCGATGACATCAAGCGGCTTTACTAGTAATTTGCCTGCATCTGACATGGCGCCCTCCCGCATAGCATCGGATGATGCGATTCAGTACGATTGGTGCAACGCTAGCTTCGTATTCTATCGCCGACTCGGCAGGTTGTCGTCGTTCGAGAAATATGATAGATGATCTGCAATCAGGTCTGGCAAGAGGTATCATCGAAGCAGCCTGAGCAGTTGATGCGCCAGCACAAGAAGAACACGTCCCCTCACCTCCAAAGCGAACAATGCCCGATCTGTTTCTCATCATCTGCATCGT
>CAZCKI010000045.1:6617-12578 GCA_964498815.1 uncultured Burkholderiales bacterium | reverse complement strand
CCACACGTAAGGGGCAGAATAAAAAAGGGGGTAAGCCCCACTTAGTCCCCCAGAAGATTGCAGACCAATAAAAGCGGCAACCCTTCGCCGACACTCGCCAAGCAAAAAACAACACGAGACCTGCCCGGAGTAACCATGTCCGAAGAATTTACCATGGAAGCCAAGCAAGAAGGCATCACGCCTTTCTGGCAAAAGCTTCCCTTCTTTTTCCTGTTCCCCTTCCGCAGCGGCCCGCTGATATTCATGGGCGGCCTGGTGGCGGCTTGCGTGGTGGCGGGGTTTTTCCTGGGGGGGCTCGCGATTGCGATCAAAGGCTTCCTCGCCTACCTGGGGCTGCGGTACGCCTTCAACGTGCTGGAGCTTTTTTCGCAGGGCCGCTTCGAGGGCGAGTCGGTGGACCACTCCCTGTCCGGCCCGGAAAAGCGCCCCGCCAAGCTGGGCCTGGTGCTGGCGCTCTTTATCATCATCGGCGGCTCGCTCGGCAATATGCAGGTGGCTTCCCGCATCGCCGGCAACGAGCGCGTGCAGGAGCAGTTGCTGGAGCGCTACAAGACTGAGCACGCCGAGGAGATCGCCGAAGCGCAACGCGAAGCCGAGGCCTATGCCAAGCGCACCGGCCGCACCCCGGGCGCCGTCGCCAAGCCGATCGACCCCACCGCACCCACGCCGCCGCCGGACCCGAATGCCGCCGCCGACGACGATGACGACGACACCGCACAGCCGGCCGCACCCGGCGCCGGTCTGTCTGCAATGCGTGGCGAGCCGGCGCCGAAGGTCACGCCCTACGGCGGCCTCACCCGCGAAGAAGTGCTTGACCAATTCCACCCGGAGCTGGGCGACCCGCTCTGGTTCAAGATATTGCCGTTCTCGTTCTGGCTGGTGATGGCGGGCATCAGCCTGATCCTGCCCTCGGCCGCCATCGTCATCGCGCAGGAAGACAGGTTCTTCGCCGCCCTCAATCCGCTGCGCGTGCTCGACTTCATCAAGTCGATGGGCAGCGCTTATTTCGCCTTGTGGGTGCTGTTCCTGCTGATCGCCGGCACGCGCCAGGTGGCGATGCGCATGGGCGAGAACTGGCCGGCCGCGGTGCGCTTTCCTCTGGAAATGGGTATCGCCACCTACCTCGGGCTGGTGCTGTTCGCGATGATGGGCTACGCGCTCTACCAGTTCCACCAGGAATTGGGGCTGGACGTGAGCGTCGATTTCGATAGCCACCGCAAGGCCGGCGGCGCCGAAGGCATCGCCCAGGCCGGCTCGGCGCGCGCCGCGCTGCAGGCGCAGGAACCGAAAGACCCGCTGGAGCGCAAGCTGCAGGCCCTGTTGGCCGAAGGCAATGTGAAAGAGGCCATCGCCGAGGTCAAGGACCACATGCGCTACGACCGCCTCGATCCCGCGCTCAACACGCGCCTGCACAGCTTGTATATGCAGCAGGGTGATGCCGCCGTCACGCTCACCCACGGCCAGCAATGGCTAAGCGGCCTCGCCAAGACCGGCAAGGGCGCCGACGCGCTGCGCGCGCTGCAGGCGCTCCTGAAGCTGGACCCGAAGTTTGCCGTGCAGGACGGCGACGTGGTGCTGCCCGCCGCCACCGCCGCCTATCAAAAAGGCGAATTCCCCATCGCCCTCAACCTGGTGCGCGCCTTCGACAAACGCTACCCCAAGCACAAGGACACCCCCGGCGTCCTGTTCCTAGGCGCCAAGCTCGCCAGCGAGCACCTGCGCCAGCAGGAAACGGCGGTGAAGATTCTCGGCATGATCACAGCGCATTTCCCCAACGACCCCGTGGCGGTGGAAGCGAAGACGTATTTGGCGGTACTGAATTCCGTTTTGACGAAGGGGCAGGGGGCGCCGAAATAGCGGCGCGTTGGCGCTTCGCCCCTTTGCGTGGGTAGCGTAAGGCAGTCTGATATTCTGGCGGTCGGCTCGCACTCAACACGAAGAAAAAGTTCATGACGCGCACCCATCGCATACTCCTCCCCGTCGCCTGCCTGATCGCCGTCCTGATCCTGTTCGGCTGCCATCGGAAAACCACCGAAGAGTGGATCATCGAAGCCGTTCGGCTCGGCAAAGCAGGGCAGCTGGAGAATGCCGAGAAGGCGCTGCTCAAGGCGAGGGAATCGGATCCGGATGCTGCCACCGTCTATACGCATCTCGGTGACATCTATATCGTGCAAGACCGGATGCAGGAAGCGGTCGACGCCTATGCCCGCGCCGCCAAACTCGACCCGACCGACGCCGGCAATTGGGACGACCTGGGCTATGCGCTATGGGTGCAGGGCAAGAGCGTCAAGGCCATCGACGCTTTCGCCCGCGCCACCGCCGCCGACGGCAAGGACGACTACGCCTGGGGGTTCCTGGTGATCCTCTACAACGACGTGAAGAACTACCCGGCCGCCATCGCCGCCGGGCAGAAGCTGGTGACGCTCACGCCGAAGGACGCCGAAGCGTGGAACAACCTGGCCTGGGCGCACTGCATGGCCAGGGACTTCGACAAGTGCCTGTCCGGCGCCGAGCAATCGATCAGCCTCGATCGCAAATACCCCAATTCGATGGATACGCTGGGCTACGCCCTGCAAGGCCTTGGCCGCCTCGACGACGCGCTGGTGGCCTACGCCAAAGCGGTTGAAATCGACCCGGAGACGGTCGAAGCCTGGGCGCACATGGGCAGCATCTACCACGCCCGCGGCGATATGGCGCGCGTGCAGGATATCGCCGCCCGCATCGACGAAATCGACGATGATGCTGCTGCAGAATTTCGCAAGAATTACCCGGTGCCGGGGGCAGCGGAGGTGATTAATCTGAAGGGCAAGGCTTAGTGGAATATGAGGTCGCGATCAGGAACGCACTCTTGAGGTCTTTACCTCGCGTTGCTATATCGCAATACTTGAATTCGATTCCTGAAAAATGCAGACCATGAAGTACGCCACTGCCACAAAGATTTTTCTTATCGTCGGATACATTTTGATCGGGACAGGCCTGTTCAGGCAGTCAGCCTATTGCTCACTTTTGTCTCTGACGATTGCGCTCGCAATGGTGGCGCCGCGAAAAGGATTCACAGTGACGTTCGCCCCGCTGCGGATAAGAATTGCGCTTTCGTTTTTCTTTCTCGGTCTATCGATGGTGTTACTCGCCTTCGAACCGATTTTGAGAATTGGCTGAAAGTTGTCTAATCACATTCAATATTGCCGCACTGTGTGCTTGGAGGCGGGACGTGACCGAATCTCGCCGCCTCCGCCAGGTCCATGGCACGTGCGTATGCCGCTCTGCCCTGCGTGCGCTACTTCACAAGGCGCTGCTGTGTCACCGGCTGCGATAGAGTCGCCTTGATATCAAAGGCTATCGTTTCAAGCTCACCATGCGAAGCCGATTGCTGACTGACCAGGTGCACATTTGCCAACGCCGCCTGCCTGGATAATGAGGCCAGGAAGGAAATCAATGCTTCCTGATCCTTTGCCTCACCTCGCAGCATGACCCTATGATTGTTTTTGTCCGGCTGGAGTTCGAGTAGCTCGATATCGTTGCCGATGGTGCGCTCGATGGCCTGAAAGAGCGGTTCCCAGGCAAAGTCCCGCTCCGCTTTCAATACATCCCAGCGTTTTTGGTCTTCCTGGTCCGTGCGGCTCGGCGCGCGCGCCAGACTGGCGCGCGCGGCCAGCAATTGGCTGCGGGCCCGCTCGGTACGCGCCGCGTGATCGGATTCGCGCAGGGCAAGCCACGTCGCGACAACGGCAATCGACAACAGGGCCACCACGGCAGCCCAGGCAAGCAGGCGATGCCGAGGGGGCGGATCCAGGTATTGGGCGAGTGTGTCCACATCAATTCCAGTGGCTGCGGTGGAGCAGCCGCACGTCGGTGCCGGAAGGAAGAACTCCAGCCTGCGGGGCGGTCCGTTCCGCTAGTTCGGACGACCAGTCGAGCAAGACACCGCCGCTACCGGAGAATCCCTGCGATCTGCGCAACAGGCGCGCGACGGCATCGCCGCCGCCCGTGGTAACCGGTTCCACGCTATAGCCGGAAAGTTTTCCCTGGCCGTACAAGAGGGCGCTGGTGCGAAACGGCTCGCGCAGCAGCAGTACGGTGTTGCCGGGCTTGCGCGGCGATGCCTGCCGGCAATACGCTGCCACGGTAACCGGCAGTACTCGCGCCAGCAGCAGATTGCGGCTGTGCAGGAGCTCCAGCAATTCGGTCAGCCAGCGGCGCGGCAGCGCGTAGGCGATTCCGGCTCCACGGTACTGGCGAAATACGGTACGGATCACCCAGTCTGCGTCCAGGGTCCAGCCCTGTTTTTCGAACCAGACGCGCGCGTACTCTTCCAGTTCGGCGGGGTGTTGCAAATTGTCCTGCCAAGGCAGGGACGATATTTTGGCGATGCCGTCCGATACCGCCACCGAGAGGCGGCTCCCCTTCCGCAGCGCAGCGGCGCGTTCGGTGATCAGCGCCTCGAGCCCGCGCAGCAGATGCGCCCCCCCGGGCTGAGCCTCGCCTTGCAGTGCATGGCGAACGGCCGGGCGACGTGCGTCCAGCCAGAAGCTGCCGGGAAAGAGTCCCGCGTGAATCGTTTCAGGCCACAAAAGTGACACGATTCACCTCGTGCAAAGTGGTGTGGCCATCTCGAACCAGTTCCAGGGCCACGTCGCGCAGGAAACGCGTTCCCTCGAGCCGGGCCTGTTCCTTGAGGGCGCGAATGGAAGCCCGCCCGATGATCATTTCGCGAATCTCATCGGTCAGGCGCAATACTTCGGCGACCGCGCGCCGCCCCTTGTAGCCGGTATTCCGGCACTGCACGCAGCCGCGCCCGGCATGAAACCGGAAGGAGGACGGGTCCTTGATGCCGGATTCGGCCAGTGTTGTCGCGTCGATCTCCACCGGTGCATTGCAATGTACGCAATTCTGTCTCAGCAGTCTTTGTGCGACCACGCCGGTGAGCGACGACACGAAGTTGTACGGATCGACTCCCATGTGCATGAAGCGGCCGATCACGTCGAAAGTGTTGTTGGCGTGAACGGAAGTGAACACCATGTGCCCGGTCAGGGCCGATTGCACGGCGATCTGCGCGGTTTCGGAATCGCGGATTTCGCCGACCAGGATCTTGTCCGGGTCGTGCCGCAGAATCGACCGCAGGCCCACCGCAAAGGTCAGCCCTTTTTTCTCATTGACGGGAATTTGCAGCACGCCGGGCAGTTGATACTCGACCGGGTCCTCGATCGTGATGAACTTGTCCTCGCCGTTGTTGATCTCGGTCAGCGCCGCATACAAGGTGGTGGTTTTGCCGCTGCCCGTCGGCCCGGTCACCAGCATCATGCCGTAAGGCTCGGCCGCGAGGCGCCGCAGCAGTGCAATGGTGCCGTCGTCGAAGCCAAGCGAGTCGAGCGTAAGGCGCTCGAGGCTGTCGATCAGCGCCTTCTTGTCGAGGATGCGCAGCACCGCATCTTCGCCGTGAATGCTCGGCATGATCGACACGCGAATGTCGATCTCGCGGCCTTTGGTGGCGACGCGGAAACGGCCGTCCTGCGGCACGCGTTTTTCCGCGATATCGAGCTCGGCCAGCACCTTGATGCGGGCGATCGCCTGTTCGGCCAGGGCGACGTTGTTGACGGTGGCAATACGATTGAGCACACCGTCGATGCGAAACTTGATGACCAGGCCCTGCGGCAGCGATTCCAGATGAATGTCGCTCGCTTCATCGCGCAGGGCGTCGAACACGGTCGAATTGATCAGGCGCACCGCTGGGCTTGCCTCACCCTGGATGGAGGTGAAGGTGATGTCAGAACTTACGTCGCGCGCAAAATCGCTGATCTGGTCCGGCCCCACCGCGTCGGCCACGGCGCTGAACCCGCCTTCCAGAAACTCCAGCCGGGTGCGAATCGAAATCGGGTCGGCGAGGTATATCTCGTGCAGAGGCTGCGGCAGCTGCGCCAGCCACGCGCCTATGTCGCGATCGAAAGGAACGCCATGCACCGC
>CAZCKI010000045.1:0-6607 GCA_964498815.1 uncultured Burkholderiales bacterium | reverse complement strand
CACCGCACAGAGCCGTCGCTGCTCGTCAAGCCCGACCACCACGCCGCGCTCGACCATATCGGCGTAGGAAGCCACCTCAAAGGCGGGCTCGATGCGCGCAACACCGGGCGCGTCCAATGCCGGATAGCCCACGGTTTCGGCTGCCAGCGTCAGCACCGTTTCGCGCGGTAATTCGGCCCGCACGGCAAGCGAGCTCAACCAGTCGCTTTCGGGGCCGCCGGTTCGAATCGCATCCGCGACGGTTTGTATCGTTACAGTCGGCAACATGGCAATCCTATACCGCGCTGGCCAGGTCGAAAATCGGCGAATACAGCATCATTACGATCGCGCCGATCACGACACCGATGCCCACCATCAGGATGGGTTCGATCAGGCGGCCTGCGGTGTCGATCCAGTTCGCCGTCTCCTGGTCGAAAAAGTCCGCGATCCTCTCCATCATTTCGTCGAGGTTCCCGGACGATTCGCCGGCCAGCAACAGGCGCTGCGCCACTTCCGTGCTGAGTCCGCACTCGACCATCACCGCGGACATCGGCCTGCCCTCGCTGACCGCCCGGGTGGCGTCGCGCATCGGCGCCTGCATGGCAAGCGGCAGGGAAGTTTCCGTCATCTTCATGGCAACCAGGACGCTTACGCCGCTGTGCAACAGCATGCCGAGCGTGCGATACATGCGTGCCAATTGCAGTACCCACACCTTCTCGCCTACCCAGGGAGTTTCCAGCAACTTGCGAAACAGCGCCGCGCGAGCAGACGGATTCAGCGCCAGCGCGCAGAGCGCGGTGAATACCGCCAACAAGGCTGACCAGGCCAGCACTGTGTTGTCGCGTACGAAAGTTCCCCAAATCTGCACGAAGCCGGCTGCGGCGTGCTTGCTGGCGGCCACGTCATCGAATACCGCTGCGAAACGCGGCACCACGTACAGCATCAAGAACGCAATAACAATAAAGCCGACGCAGATCAGGATGGCCGGGTATATGGCTGCGCTCACCAATTTGCTGCGGATTTCGTCTGCCTGCTGCTGGTAGTGCATGAAGCGCTTGATCGAGGCGCGTACCGTCCCGGTCGTTTCGCTCGCCTTCAGCATGGCGACGTACAAGGTGGGGAATACCGAGGGCAGGCTCGCCATCGCCTCGGACAGCTGTTTGCCTTGCTGAAGGCTGGTCAGCAACGATTCGTAAATCGCGCGATGGCGGTCGCGGCGATCGTTGCGGCCCAGCACGGCGATCGCATCGACGATCGGCTGCCCCGCTTCCAGCAGCGTATGCAGTTGCTGGTTGAAGACCCGCAGATTAAATGCCTTGGAGCGCAGCCGACCGAGCCACGCCCGCGACGCCGGCCGCAGGTCCAGCAATCGGTCTCCGGCCGCTTCGATGACGTGGCGCGCCTCGTCCACCGTGCCGGCTTCGAGCTCTATGAGCTCGACGCTCATCGCGGAGGTCAGGATTTTTGCGTTGAAGCGCATGCGTGTCGTGGCGTCGGGCAGCGATTACCAGCTGGTGATGTCAGCATCGTCGCCGGTTCCGCCCGGTCGCCCGTCCTTGCCGTACGAGATGATCTCGTACTCGTGGGTCGGGTCTGTCCCAGGCGAGCTATACACATAGGCGTTGCCCCAGGGGTCGCTGGGCACATTCTTCTTCAGGTAGGGGCCGCGCCAGAGCGGCTCGCTGGCCGGCTGTACGAACAGCGAAGACAGGCTCTGCGATGTCGAAGGATAGTGGCCGACGTCGAGCCGGTACTGGTCGAGCGCCTTGTCGAAGGCCTCGATCTGCGCTTTGGCCACCTGGGTTTGCGATTTGCCGATCTGCGCGAAATACTTCGGGCCGACAAAGGCCGCCAGCAGACCGATGATCAGCAACACCACCAGCAACTCGAGCAAGGTAAAGCCGCTATTTTTGATTTTCATGTCGAAACTCCATCCGGGCTTGCGCCCTTAGCTTGGTTGATAAACAAACTTCCAGTCCTGATACTTCGTTGCGTTGATGAAACCTGCCATACCCGCGGGGAATCCGTCGATCTTGACCGGCGGGCGCGGCGAAAGCGAGTAGACGCCCATCACGCCGCCGTTCGGCGCCGGTACGATGCCCCATTCCTGGCTGCCGCTGATCGGGTCGCGATACAGCTTGCGCAGCGGCCGGCTGATGCGCGTCGCGCGGTTGTCGAGCAATAGCGCCTGCAAATCGGGAGGGTAGTGCTTGTCGAAGCCGGGGGTATTCAGATAGTAAGACCGAATGGCATTCATATAGGCCTGCCCGACCAGCAACAACTCCGCTTCCCGGTCGCGCCGCTCGCGCGTCAGGCTGTTCTCGAGCGCGCGCGTCGACAGCAGCGCCACCATCGCCACCAAAAACATCGCGATCACGTAACTGAATCCCTGCTGATCTCTCTTCATTACCAATCCCTGAACCAGCTGCCGTCGCGCGCCTGGTTCGGCGCGCTGCTGTGTATATCGAACACCGCGCCTTGCGAAGGATCGGCCGGCGCCACCACCACCCAGCTGTTCGAGCTTTGCGTATACGGGTCGACCGGAAGGCTGCGCAGGTATTTTTGCGTCACCAGGTCGACCAGCGCATCCGGATAGCGGTTGCGGTCAGCATAGTACTTGTCGATCGCATCGCGCAACACGTACAAGTCTTCGCGCAGCACCACCTCCTTGGTCTTGTCGACATTGCTGAAATAGCGCGGCGCCGCCAATGACAGGATCGTCGCCACGATGGCAAGGCTTACCAGCACTTCAATCAGCGTAAAGCCGCCGGACCGCGCCACGCGTTCACCATTGCGCATAGGGCACACCGTTCAGGCCGGATTGGGTGGATAGCGAAAACACATCGAACACATCGTTGCCATCGCGCGGCTGGTCCGGCGGGGAATCGAAGCTGCGCTTGCCCCAGGTGTCGATCGGCGCCACGCTCAAGTCGGCGAAAAACGGATCGCGCGGCACCTTGCGCAGGAAATAGATTCGTTGGCCGGGATGCGTGACATCGTCCACGCCGGCGGCCAGCTCAATCAGGCTGGGCGGATAGCCGCTTTGCTCGGGGAGGACGGCGATTTTTCCGGATGCGCTCGCCTGCTTGTACGCGTCGATGCCCTGGCGGATTTCGCGCAAGGCCGTGCGCAGGTCACGTTCCTTTTGGCGCCGTACGGTGGTTTCGGCGAGCGGCATGGCGACCGACGCCAGCAGGCCGATGATGGCGATCGAGGCGAGCAGCTCGACAAAGCTGAAGCCGTGACGACTGCCTGGTGCAAATGCCTGCCGCATGTTCACCGCGAGACGGCAATCACATGCGGCGCCGGTTGCGCCGGTTTGCCGACCGCCCGCGTGCTGCCGACCGGCGTCATGCCCAATACGCTGATCTCGCTCGCCGCATCCACGGCCAGCGGGCGCAATTCAATCTTCAGCAGCACGCCTTCACCTTTGGCGCCACCCGCTTCGTTGGTGGTCGCCGCCACCGAGATTCGTCCGCTCGCCTTGTCGACGACATGACCAAACGTAGACTTCCCGTTCCTGGCAAAGAAGGAGCCTTCCTTGACCGAAACGATTTCCATATTGGCCGGATTGAAGCCCAGTTGCAGCGGTGCTGCGCGCAATGCGTCCGCGCTTTCCAGTTCGAGTTCCAGCGTGATCACTTCACCGACGTGCGCTTCGGTGGGTCCTTTCCAGCGCAGCAACATATCGCCGGGCGCCGGAGCAGCCGGTATCGCGGCGGGTGCGACTGCCGCTTGCGTTGCAGCGGCAATTTGCGGCGCGGGCGCCGCTACGGGCGGTTTCGCAGCAGCCGTAGCGGGCTTGGCAGGTGCGACCGGCGCGGCCGTGGTTTCAAGACTGCGCAGTTGCAAAGGCTTGGTGCGCAGGCTTGCTTCGGTGCCCGACCAGAACGATTCCGCGCTAGGATCCTTGCGCTGGATATTGCGGATCAAGTGCGGCGTGATCGACATGACGATTTCGGTTTTTTTCTTGGTGTCGCTTTGACTCGAAAACAGGCGGGCCAGGAGCGGCAAGTCGCCCAGCAGCGGAAACCGATTGGCGGCCGAGCGGTCCTCGTCGCTGATCAGGCCGGCGAGAATCTGCGTTTCCCCATCCTTCAGCCGCAGTGCGCTGGTGTAGTTGCGCGTGCCGATCTGGTATGCCTGCGAGCCGTTGTTGGTCTTGGTCGATCCGGTCAGCGAACTTACCTCCAGCGAGATTTTCAAGCCGATATCGTCGTGCAGGCGGATGGTTGGCTCGACTTCCAGCTTGAGGCCCACATCCAGGTACTGGATATTCTCGGCGAGGAAGCCGTTCGGTGTGCTGGTGGTGGTCACCACCGGCACCTTGTCGCCGATCAGCACCTTGGCTTTTTCGCGGTCGCGCACGCGGATGCTCGGATTGGCCAGCAACTTGGCATCGCCGTCCTGTTTTTGCAGGTTGATGGTGGCGCTGGGCGCGTTGATGCCCAGCAGGTCGGAACTCAAATGCTTCAAGTCGGTGATCTTGAAGGTGGTCGCATTGCCGCCTGTGGTACCGGCGGCGCCGGTAGACTGCGTGCCACCCAGCGGCGTGATGGTGAACTGGTCGGTGATCTGCACACCCAGGTTCAGGAGACTGTTGCGGTTGATCTCCAGCACCGACACTTCCAGCATCACTTCCGGCTCTTCCAGGTCGTTTAGCGCGATCAGTTTTTCGGCGAGCGCAATCGTCTCCGGCGTCTCGCGCAGGATCAGCATATTGTAGCGCTCGTCGACGAACACTTCCTTCACCTTCAGCACCGTCTTGATCATGGTGGCCGCCTGCTTCGCATCGGTATTGGCGAGATAAAACGCCTTCACCAGCAGGTCCTGGTACTCCTTCACCTTGGCAGGGTTGTTCGGATAGATCAGCACACTGCTCGCATTGAGGATCTTCTTGTCGAGCTGGTTGGTGGCGAGGATCACATCGATCGAATCTTCCAGCGACGTCTGCTTCAGGAACACCGTGGTCTTCTGGTCGCTCTTCACTTCGCGGTCGAAAATGAAATTGATGCCGGTGGTGCGCGACAACGCCTCGAACACCAGCTTCAGGCTGGCGTCGCGAAACTCCAGGTTGATCGGCTTCTTATACAAGGCGCCGAGGCCCGGCGCGATCAACATCTCTTTCGCTTGCAGCGCTTCGATTTCAGCCAGTACTGCGCGCGCTTCGGGCAGGTCCGGCGCGCGTTCCAGCGCTCGCGTTGCCGCCTGCAAGGCGCGCGTCATATCGCCGGCTTTGAGCGCCTTGCTAGCATCTGCCGCATCTTCGGCTGCGCGGCCGGCCTTCACAATCCGGTCGAGGCCGGCGCGCGCGCGCGCATTGCTGCGTTCGTATACGAGCACGGTGCGAAAAAACTCCTCGGCCTCGGTCGACTGTCCCTGCGCCAGCGCGGCGTCCGCTTTTTCCAGCAGCTTCCGGGTGGCGATTTCGCGCTGCTGCAGCCAGTCCTTACGGTAATCGATGTCGCGCGGTGCAAGCTCGATCGCCTGCGACAATTCCGCCACAGCGGTGCCGTAGTCCTCGCGTTGCATCGCCGCCATGCCGGCGCGATGATGTTGCGAGGCCGCGCAACCGGCCAGCAGGAAGGCCGCGAGGAGGAGGGCAGCGTGACGGCGAACTCGGGAAAAGGATAGTCGGGACATGGCCTAGTTTTCGGAAACGGGCAGCGGCAGCGATTGTTTTTCGCCGGTGGGGATATGTTCGAATTCAACGCGTTGCGCGTCAAGGGCCAGCACTTTGTAGGCGCCGTCCAGGGTATCGCCGGTGCGCGCCAGCAGGATCTGGTCGCCGCGGCCGAGATAGAGTACCTGTTCGCCGCCGTCGTTGAGCCGACCCATGAAACGAAACGGCAACGCCGGCGCGTGCACCGGGGGAGGCGGCGCCGGCGGGCCGACGAAAACGGGCTCGCTCGCCGCCGCCGCAACGATTTGCGGCGCGGGCGGCGGCGGCGCCCGCCAGTTACGCGGCGCAAACGGGTCGCCAAACACCGTGTCCCCCGGTGCCGACCCGTCACCCGCGGCCGTGCTGCCAGGCGGCAATCTGCCCGCCGCATTGCGTTCGCCCGCGATGCCCGCCACTTCCGGGTCGACCGGATAGAAGATCGCGGCGATCGTCAGCACGAGCGCGGAAGACAAGATGCCCCAGCGAATTTTCGCGGCCTTATCCACGCGACGCCGTGCGGAAGAATGCCGACAGGACGAGGTCGCAGGTCACGTCCACGTCCTTCACATTCTCGCGGCGACAATGGATCGCATCGAGGCTCACGTGGGAAAGTTCGGCGCGGAATTGGTTGACGAAGCGGCGCACCACCGGATACCTCGATGTGACCGAAACTTTTACCCGGTAACGCAAATAAGGCATGCCTTCGGCTTCGTCGAGCGCAAAGGAAATCTCATCGACCGGCAGCGAGGTGCTGTCGGCAACCTTCATCAGCGCGGCGACAAATTGGGCGCTATTGAAATCGGGCAGCGCCGGCTGCGCCGGGTCGTTGTTGCGCGCGGGGCCGGCTGCGGCACGGGTGAGTAGCTGTACCGCCTGCTCTGCATCTCCCGCCCGCTGCCATTGCACCACCCAGACGGCCACGGCCGCCGTCACCGCCAGCGCAGCCGCCGTCAGTGCGACAAACGC
>CAZCKI010000044.1:0-12680 GCA_964498815.1 uncultured Burkholderiales bacterium | reverse complement strand
TGAACGACGCCATCGATCTCACCAAGATTCGCCGCGCGCTGGTGGTGAAACTGCGCCACCACGGCGACGTGTTGCTGTCTTCGCCGGTATTCAAGACCCTGAAGGCGCACGCGCCGCACATCGAGATCGACGCGCTGGTCTATCACGACACCCGCGAAATGCTCACCGAGCATCCGGCGGTGTCTGAGGTGCACACCATCGACCGCGAATGGAAGCACCAGGGTCTGATCCGCCAAGCAACCGGGGAATGGCGCCTGTTGCGATCGTTGCGCGCGCGCCAGTTTGACCTGGTGGTGCACCTGACCGAGCATCCTCGCGGCGCGTGGCTGACGCGCCTACTGGCGCCGCGCTATTCGGTGGCGCCGCGCACGGTGTCGGGCCAGGCCGTGATGGGAGAGGGCCGCAACTCGGGCTGGTGGAAAGCCAGCTTCACCCACACCTTCCCGCTGCCGCGCACGACTTTCCGTCATACCGTCGAGCAAAACCTCGATGCGCTACGCCGCATGGGGGTTTACCCGACCGCGGAAGAGAAAAAACTGGTGCTGATTCCCGGCGAAGAAGCCGAACGCAAGGTCGACCGCCTGATGGCGACCCACGGCATCGAAGCGAAGCGTTTTATCCACATGCATCCCACCTCGCGCTGGTTTTTCAAGACCTGGCCTGCCGAAAAATTCGCCGAACTGATTTTGCTGTTGGGCAAGCAAGGCGAACGCGTGGTGCTGACCGGTGCGCCGACAGCGGACGAACGCGAAATGATCGCCGCCATCAAGATGGTATTAAAGGCACCGGTGATCGACCTGACCGGATCGCTGTCGCTGAAGGAACTGGCGGCATTGACCGCGCGCGCGCGCGCCTTCGTCGGCGTCGACTCGGCGCCCATGCATATGGCGGCGGCCATGCAGACCCCCACGGTGGCATTGTTCGGCCCCTCCGGGGAAAAGCATTGGGGGCCGTGGGGCGTCAAATATCGCGTGGTCGCTTCACTCAAGCCGGAGCATTCCTGCCGGCCTTGCGGCAACGACGGCTGCGGCGGCTCGAAGGTCAGCGAATGCCTCATCGAGCTGCCGGTCTCGCAGGTGCACGACGCGATCAATGACCTTCTAGCGTCTGCGTAACATGAGAATCGCGCTGGTCCGCGCGAAGTACGATCCTTTCGGCGGTGCGGAACGGTTTGTCGAAACCGCCGTTCACGCACTGACTGACGCAGGTGTCAGCCTGACCATTTTCACGCGGACCTGGCCGGCCAACGCCAACCCTGGCATTGCCCACCGCATCGTCAACCCGCGTTATCTCACCTCGCTGGGTCGCGACAAGAGCTTTGCCCGCGCCGTCTGTCGCGCGCTGGAGAGCGACCCGCACGACCTGGTGCAGGCGCACGAACGCATCGCCTGCTGCGATATTTACCGCGCCGGCGACGGCGTGCACGCCGAGTGGCTGCATCAGCGCGCACGGGCCAGCGGCCTGGTGAAGCGCGCAACCACCGCGCTCAATCCGCATCATCGCTATTTGTTGCGCGCCGAACGTGCGCTGTTTACGTCGACGCGTTTGAAAGCGGTGATCTGTAACTCGCGCATGGTGCGCGATGAAATCGTGCGCCACTTCGGCACCGACCCCGCCAAGCTGCACGTGATCTACAGCGGGGTCGATAGCGACAAACTCTCGCCGCAGTCGAACGCCTCGCTGCGACCGGCGATGCGTGACCAGTTGGGCATCGCCGATGGCCAGCCTGCCGCGCTGTTTGTAGGCTCTGGTTTCGAACGCAAGGGGCTCGGCATTTTCCTGCAGGCGGTCGCGCGTGATCGCGATTTGTTCGCCATCGTGGTGGGCAAGGACAAGCAAAAGGCGCGCTATCAAGCGCTCGCCAAGGAGCTGGGCATGGCCGGCCGGGTGCACTTTGCCGGCGGCGTGCAGGACGTGCGGCCGTATTACGCGGCGGCAGACCTGTTTGTATTGCCCACCCTGTACGACCCGTTTCCGAATGCCTGCCTGGAAGCATTTGCCTCAGGGTTGCCGGTGGTGACCAGCCGATCGTCGGGAGCGGCGGAATTGGTGCAAGCAGGCGTCAACGGCTTTGTTGCCGACGCCCGCGACATCGACGCCATCGCCAAGGCCATGCGCGATTGCATCGGCAAGCCCGCGATGGTGAAGGCGGCGCGCGACACGGTGGCCGCCCTTACGCCGCCAGCCATGGCGGCACAGTACCTTGCCTTGTACCGGGCACTGCTGGCGCGATGAAACGCGCAGGGGGCTGCGCGGCACGTAAAATGCCGGTTTAGCACTTCGCACTGCGAAACCTACCCCATGTCCGAGACCAACGATCCGCAACTCTACCGGCGCCTGCTCGGCTACGTGAAGCCCTATCGCTGGGCCTTCGCCGGCAGCGTGCTGGCGATGGCGGTGGGCGGCGCGGTGGAAGGCTCGTTCGCCTACTACTTGCAGGTGATGCTGGAAACGCTGTTCGTCGAAGGCCACGAGCAATACGCGGCGCTGGCCGCCATCGGTATCGTGGTGATCTTTTTCCTGATCGGTTTGTCGCACTTTATTTCCGGCTACGGCCTGCAGTGGGTCGGCAACAAGGTGATCCTGGATTTTCGCAACCAGATGTTCCAGCGCCTGATCCGCATGCCGATGCCGTACTTCGATCAGACCACCATCGGCACGCTGATGTCGAAAGTCACCAACGACGTGATCGGCTTGCAGGATGCCGTCACCACGGCGCTCAATTCGCTGTTCCGCGGCGGCGCCACGCTGGTGACGCTGCTCGTCACCATGTTCGTGATCAACTGGAAGCTCACGCTGATCCTGTTCGCTACCGTGCCGATGTTGGGCTACATCATCACCGCCTTTGGCAAGCGCCTGCGGCAGATCAACCGCGAGGGACAGATCGCCAACGCCGGCATCACCGACGTGCTGGAAGAATCGATCCGCGGCCAGAAGGTCATCAAGATCTTTGCCGGCGAGGCCTACGAAGGTCAGCGCTTCGACGACGCCGCCAATCGCATCCGCAAGCTCAACATGAAGCAAAGCGCTGCGGCGGCGGCATCCACCCCCTTCACCCATTTGATCGTATCGATGGCGATCGCGCTGATCGTCTATCTTTCCGTCAGCAAGACGCTCGGCACCGGCATGACCAATGTCGCCTCGTTTGTTGCTTTTATCGTGTCGGCAGCGGGCCTGGTAACGCCGATCAAGGGACTCGCCAGCATGAACGAGCGCATGCAAAAAGGCCTTGCGGCGGCGGAGAGCGTATTCGCATTGATCGACGCCACCCCCGAAGAAGATCGCGGCACCATCGCGCTGGAGCGTGCACGCGGCCGGCTGGTGCTGGAGGATGTTGTCCTGCAATACCCGGGCCAGCAGGCCTCCGCGCTGGCCGGCGTATCGCTCGAGATTCAACCCGGTGAAACCATAGCCCTGGTCGGCCCCTCCGGCGGCGGCAAGACCAGCCTCGTCAACCTGATCCCGCGCTTTTTCGTGCCGACCGGGGGACGCGTCACGCTCGACGGCCATTCGCTGGCCGACATTCGCCTCGCCGACCTGCGCCGGCAAATGGCGCTGGTGAGCCAGGACGTGGTGTTGTTCAACGATAGTGTCGCCGCCAATATCGCCTACGGCGCCAAGGGCGAAATCGACAAAGCGGCGATGCAGGCCGCGGCGCGCGGCGCGCACTGCAGCGATTTCATCGAGGCGCTGCCGAACGGCTTCGACACGTCGATCGGCGACAACGGGTCAAGGCTTTCCGGCGGCCAGCGCCAACGCCTGGCAATCGCCCGCGCACTCTACAAGAACGCGCCGATCCTGCTGCTGGATGAAGCCACCTCCGCCCTCGACAGTGAATCGGAGCGGGTGGTGCAGGAAGCGCTCACCACCTTGATGCAAGGTCGCACCACCATCGTCGTCGCCCACCGGCTGTCGACCATCGAAAACGCCGACCGCATCGTGGTGATGGACCAGGGCCGCATTCTCGAGTGTGGCGCGCACGCCGAGCTGCTGGCCAAGGGCGGACTCTACGCCAGCTTGCATCGCCTGCAGTTCAAGACGGCGTAATGCAGCCTTCGCTGGACTTGGCGGTTTCGCTGGTGATCTATCGGCCCGACGAGGCCTGGCTACGGCGCACGCTTACGTCATTGAATTCGGCGCTACGCTTCGCCCACGATCAGCAGGCCGTGCGCTCGGCTCGCGTCACATTGGTGGACAATCAGGCGACGCAAACGACCTCGCCTCACGCGGCACTGCTCGCGCAATCTTTCGACGCGGCCGACGGCGACTGGCTGCGGGCCGACATTCTCGCCGGTCACGACAATGTGGGCTACGGGGCCGGTAACAACCTGGCCATTGAGCGCCATCCGGCCGGCATCCACCTGGTGATGAACCCCGACGTGGAACTTGCGCGCGAGTCGATCGCGGCGGCGCTCACGCACCTTGCGAATCATGCCGACTGCGCGATGGTCACGCCGGTCGCCACGGCGCCGGACGGTTCGCCGCTGTATCTGATGAAATCGTATCCCTCGGTGTTTACCCTGCTGCTGCGCGGCTTCGCCCCGGCGTGGCTGCGCGCAAGTTTTGCCGGAAGGCTGGCCCGCTACGATCGTAGCGAGCTGCCATACGATGCGCCGCTGGACGATGCCCGCATCGTCAGCGGCTGCTTCATGATGGTGAAAGGCGCGGCGCTACGCGAAGCGAAGGGGTTTGATCCGGGCTATTTCCTCTATTTCGAGGACTTCGACCTGAGCTATCGCATCAGTCGAACCGCGCGCATCGCCCGGGTGCCGCAGTGCCGCATCATCCACGGCGGCGGCGGCGCCGCGCGCAAGGGCTTCGATCACATCGGCATGTTCGTGCGTTCTGCCGTGCGATTCTTCCGCCAACACGGCTGGCGCTTTATTTAGTTACGGGCGCCTCGGCTCGCTTCGGGAACAAATGTTCCAGCGCCGGCAATTTCTTGCGGAACTCATCCGTAACGGCGCGCGATTCATCGAGATTGCTGATCACGATCGGCGTGATCAGCACCACCAATTCGGTGCGGACGTTGTGCAGGGTCTGCTTGCCGAACAAGCCGCCGATCACCGGAATCTTCGAAATCAGCGGCACGCCGGAACTGGCGGTTTCGGTGTCTTTCTGGATCATGCCGGCCATCGCCATGGTTTCGCCGGAGGCGACGTTGACCACCGTTTGTGCCTTGCGCGTATTGATCGGCGGATTGCCTCCGGCGGTATCGGGAACGCCGGCCGAGCTCACTTCCTGGGTGACGTCGAGGGTCACGCGACCGCCGGAATTGATGCGCGGGGTCACGGTGAGGATCACGCCGGTATTGATATATTGATTGCTGGTGACCACACTGCCGCCGGTGACGGTGGAAGTACCGGTGTTGACCGAGATCTGCGTGCCGACGTTGACCTGCGCTTTTTCGTTATCGAGCACCAGGATGCGCGGCGCCGACAGCACTTGCGCGCGACCGTCCGCGCCCAAGGCCTGCAGCACGGCGCGAATATCGCCGTTGAGCGTATTGATAAGTTGCAGGCCGCTGCTGAGCGTGGGGATCACCGTGCGCGGATCGACACCTGCGGCAAGGGTGGGCGACGGCGGCAAGGTCGCGCCGGCAGCGGTGGTGCTGCCGTTAGGATTGCGCAGCGACCCGACGGTGTTGTTGCGCGCCTTGATGAACCAGTCGATGCCGAAACTGAGATCGTCGGTCAGGGTGACCTCGGCCACCATCACTTCCACGGAAACCTGCCGGCGTGGCACGTCGAGCTGCTTCAGCGCAGCCAGGATGGTTTCGTAGTCGGAGGGAGAGGCAAGGATCAACAAAGCATTGTTGTCGGTATCGGCAATGATGCGCGTGTCCTTGGAGACGCCGATACCGCTGCCCTGAAAAGCCAGATTGGCCAAGGCCTGCAGGGGGTTAACCGTTGCGGGTGCGGGCGTGGTCGTGCTGCCGGGCGTGGTCGGAGTGGTCGGCGAGGTGGGGTAGGTGCCGATGGTGCCCGGCCGTTGCCCCGGCGCCAGCGTCGGGGTGGTACCGCCCTGCCGGTTGCCGTACACATCCGACAGCAACTGCGCGAGTTTTTCCGCCTTGCCGTACTGGACCGCGTACACGTTCAAACGCATGCCGCCGGCGAGGCCGCCGCTCTTGTCGAGGCGGTCGATCCACTTCTTGGCCTCGTCCAGGTATTTCGGCTGGGTGGTCACGACCAACAGGCCGTTCATGCGTTCGATCGGGATGATGCGGACGATGCCCGCCAGCGGGCTGCCGCCGGCCGCGGCGTTGCCGAACAGGCGATCCAGGTCGCCGCTCAGCGATTTGACGTCGGTCTGCATCGGGAACAGGCCGATCGAATAACCCGACAGGAAATCGACGTCGAACAGGTCGATCACTTCGAGCATGTGCTTGAGCTCGAGCTGGGCGCCGGACAGCACGACGAGATTACGCGGTTCGTCGATACGAATCGAGGTCGCCGGTTCGATCGCGTAGGGCTCGAGGATGCGCTGCATGTCCTTGGCGCCCACAAACTTGAGCTGTACGATCTGGGTGGAGAAGCCGTTCGGCAGCGGCGCCGCACCGGCCAATTGCGGGGTCAGCGTGCCGCGCGTGCCGAGCGCCTGCGGCACGATCTTGTACATGCCGTCTTCCTTGACCATGATCTGGCCGTTTTGCCGCAGCAGCATTTCCAGGATCGGTATCAGTTCGCGCCTGGGCACCGGGCGCGACATGCGGATGGTGGCGGTGCCGGTGGTTTGCGGATGGATGGAAAACGACTCGTGCAGATAGTCGCCCAGGATCGACTGGGAGATGGCGCGCACGTCGGCGGCTTCGAAATTGAGGTTGAAGGTTTCTTCGCCGGGTACCGGAGGTGCCGCCGCCGCCGGCGCCAGCGGTTTCACCATCACGCCGGTGCCGGGGAAAGTGTGGCTGTTGTCGACCGGTATTGCCGCCACCGGTTTGGCGATATCGGTCGCCGGCGGTGCGGACGCGAGCGCCGCGGCGGGTGTCCCCTGTGCCTTGGCGGGATCGACCGGCTTGGCGGCCACCACCGCCTCATTGCCCGCCGGCGCCTTGTCGCGTGCGCGCGCCACCACATCGCGCAGGGATTGGCAGCCCGGCAGCACCAGCGCACAGCAAAGCAATAGCACCGGCCAGGAGATCGCCTTCGGCATCGGGGAAGATTTCGTCATTTGGGGATCGACATCATAGCGTGAGTAGCGTCGCCGCGGCTCATTGCGGCGGCAGGTTCTGAAAGCGGCGGCGGCGGGCGGCGGGCTGGTCACCGGCGGCGGCTTGGGCGGCGGCAGCGGCGGCGGCAGCGGCGACGGCGGCAGGATTGGTTTCCGGCGGCCGCACCGCGCCCGGCACAAAGGGTACGCCCGGCGGCGTAAAGGTATTGGGCGGCGGTGCGCCACTGACGAGGCCGCTGACGCCGGGCGCCTGGCCCGGCTGCGCGAATTGGGCGGGCACCATGCCCTGCGGTTGGCCGGGCTGTCCCGGTTGACCCGGCTGCCCGGGTATCGCCGCTACGACTTGCGGGCGCGGCGAGGGGGCGGTCGCCAGCCGCAACTCCTCGCTGTCGTCGCCCTGCTTTAACAGCACGCGGCCCGATTCGACCAAATCGACCACGACACCGTTGATCTCGCGACCCTGGACGACGCTCACCGTCTTGCCGGTCGCCAGTTCGACCAGATAGGCGATCGACAGGCTGGCGTTGACGGAAGTGCCGGCCAGCTTGTACTGGCCTTTTTTCATCGCCTGCGCCGCGTTGCCGGCGGGCGCCGGGCGGCGCGTATAGATCCATAAGGGGCGGTCCACCGTTTCCTTGAAGCCCTGGTCGACCGCGGGCAGGGCGAACGGCGGCAGCAAATTGTCTTCGGTGCGCGCGCTGATGGCACGGTCGCCGGGCGGCACATCGCCGCGCCATTTGCGGCCGGCATCGGTTTCGACACCGATCGCGACGACGGCGGCGGCCAGCAGCAGGCCCAGCACCGCCGTGACGGCGTAACGGCGTTGCAACCAGCCGTTCATGACTTTGCCCCGCCGGCGGGTACCACTTCGGTGGACGCCGTGTAGCCGGAAACATCCATTTGCACCGACATTTCCGGCTCGAAGCCCGGGTTCGGCTTGAGGTTGACGGCAAGCATCAACGAACTGACCTTGAGGTTGTCGACGAACAGATACGGCTCGCGACTCTCCAGCGTGTACAGCACCTTGCGCAGGCTCTGGATGTTAAGGCTCAGCTGCACCATGGTCGTCACCTGCCGATAGCTGCCGTCGTCCTTGTGCTGGATGGCCTGTGTGGAAAGCACCCGGCCGCCGTTGGCTTCGACCACCGATTTCACCACGTCCTGCAATTCCGCCGAGGCCAGTGCCGGGGTGGTGCCTTTGAGGAAAAATTTCCTGGTATCGCGCGCCTTGAGTGTTTCGACCGCTTTCAACATCTTCGGCCGCGCGTCGTTCAATACCGTGTAGGTTTGCAATTCACGCGCCTTGCTTTGCAAGTGGCTGTCGTAGTAGCGGTGCAACAGCCATACCGGCACGATTGCGACTGCGAGCAGCAATAGCACGGCAAGACTCAGCAGCGACAGCGCGGCGGCGCGGCGGGAGGCAGGCGTGGTGAGCCAGCGGTTCATGGCGTCTTGGCAGCCGGCACCGGGCGCGGCTTGTCGGTGGCGGGCGTAGTGATGGGCGCAGTCGGTGCGCCGGTAGCAACTGGTGCAGCAACCGTTGCCGCAATGGGAGCCGGAGCCACAACGGGCGCGGAGGTGGCGCCTGCGACCGGCACCGCAGCGGGTGCTGAAACCGGGTTAGGCGCCGGTGGCGCGGCGTCCGCCGGCACGGCAGCGGGCGCCGGACGCGGCTTCACTTCGGTGGCAATGCTGAAACGCTCGGTATTGGGCTGCTGGCCGCGCGTGGTGATATTGCTTTGCGTCGCGTTTTGCAGGAGCGGCGATTGTTCCAGGAATTCGATCATCTTCGAAGCCGACGCCGCCTCGCCCTGCAGCTGCACCACGCGCGCCTTGGCGTTGCTCTTGATTTCGAGGATGCTGAGCCAGGCGGTATCGGGGGTGAGCTTGGAGAGTTCCTCGACCACCTCCAACGCGGTGTAGGTGGCGTATTTTTTTCCGGTCAGGAAATTGTATTGCTGCGCCAGGCGCGTGTATTCGCTTTCGACGCGGCGGCTCGCCTCGGCCTCGGTTTCGGCCTTTTGCACTTCGGGAATCAAGGCTTTCACCGCCTCGCGCTTTTGCAGGACCGGAATCCACAGCGCGAACAGGCCCAACAAGACCACCGAAGCCAGCAACACCAGATTGGTCTTTTGCGCCTGGGTGAGGCGCCGCGGCGCACGCTCGGCCACCGGCAGCAAATCGATGCGCGGACTGCCACGGTCGCCGGCCACGCCGATAGCGAGCAGGCGATTGCCGCCGGCGCGCAGTGCCTGCATCACCTCGCGCAAGGTACTGCGCGCCACCACCGTCAATTCGACTTCGATGCTGGCGCGCGCCGCATCGCGGCCGACGACGCGGGCGTGAAAATACACCTGGTCGGCAGTGAAGGGAGTCTGCCGGTCGAGGTCGAAGGCGGCTGTGTCCTGCAGGTTTTCTTCGGCCGCCTGCGGATAGCTGATGCGCTTTTGCAATACCAGGGTGCTATCGAGCGTGAGTCGCACCACGCGGCCCTTCCAGGCAGGCGGCATCGCCCGAAGCGTGGCTTCGCCGTCGCCCGGCACCAGCGCCAGCAATTTGCCGTCGGCCGCGCGCAGGTCGGCGCCACCGGTAGCGAGGTCGGTCACGGTGGCTTCGTCGGCGAACCAGCGGGCTATTTGCGGCGCGAACGCGGCGCGCAGTTCCTCCACCCACCAGCGCAGGGCGTTGCGCAGGTTTTGGCTGATTCGGCCGGTGGCCGGCAGGACGGCTTGGTTCATGGCGTCATCTTACCTGTGCCGGCGCCGTATTGGGCACACCGGCACCTGCCGCATTCGGGTCGTTTTCATCGATTTCGCGTCCTTCGCGCCACATCAGGAACGCATACGGGCGCTTCGGGTTGCCCTGCCGCATCGCCACCACCTCGCGAATAAAGGAGTTGCCGTCCGGCAGGCGCGCGGTGGCGCGGATGCGGTTGATAAAGCCGCTGCCGATGCTGGTGTAGGCCGCACCGGCGGTAAAGACGGGGATCGGCTGGTGGTTGGCGCGCGCCAGGTCGCGCTGCTGGATATAGGCATCGACCTGTTCAGCGGTGACGTTGGGTATCGCCAACAGCACGGTTCGGCTGGCGATCTGCGCATTGACACCTGGGAGGCGCGAATAGATGGTGATGTGCGGCGCCATCCGCTCGTAGAGGGCCGCTGTCATGCCCAGCACCAGCTTCAGTTCTTCCAGCGCCAGAAACGGCGCGTTGGCGGGTTTGTAGGTGAGGCCCGCCGCCGTGTACTCGGCTTCCTCGGCGCCGTGCAGGCGCTTCAGGTTGTCGGCATCGCGCCAATCGGCGATCGCATCCGAAAGCGCCACCGCATCGTCGGCGGCGACCCCTCGCAAACGCAGGAAATTCTGCATCAACTGTTCGTTGGCGGTATTGATGTCGATCTTGCCCGACTCGTCCTGCATCATCACGCTGACGGTGGCGTCGCCGAAGGTCCAGTCGCGCGCGGTACCGTCGTTGTTCCAGCGATCGGCGGTATTGACGGGCTTGAACAACTCGTAGATGGCGCGCTGCACGCCGGCATCGGCGGCGGCCGCCGCGCGGATGCGGCTGGTGCCGTTGGCGACGATGGCGACTTCGGAGCGCATGGCGTAAATGAAGGAAGAGGCGATCAGCGAAAGCAGGGTCACCACCCACAGGACGATGACCAGCGCCACTCCACGAGAGACGCGCGCGCGGAAGTTTTGCGGAAAGGCTCTCATGCCCGCCGCGGCCCGCATTGTCGCTGGAAATTGGTGTCGTAGCAGCCGGCTTCTTCGCCCAACTGCAGGGCAATCACCAGTTCGGGCAGCGCGCGGCCGCGGCCGGTGTTGAAGCTGAGCTTGATCAGGCGCGGCATGCGCAGCGCATTGGTCCATTCGCTGGTCCAGGCCGGGTCGTTGACGTCGTTGTCGCTGCCGAAGTAGCTGATCTCGACCCCTTCCAGGCCGCCGATCAGGCGCGTGGGCTTGGCCTTGTCGAGGCCGCTGAAGTCCTTGGCCTGGATATCGAACGGTTCGCGCGACAGGTACAGTGCGCGGCCGGGACCTTCGCTGTCTTCGGCCAGCGTGAGGTGCGCCCACTGCAGGCCGCCGTCGTGCAGGCCTGCGTCGAGGTTGAGGGCGGTAACGAACTTGAGATCGCTCTTCGCCCCTTCAAAGGCGATTTTCGATTCGGGGATGCCGCGCCAGCGCACCGGAAACACCTGCGACAATTCGCGGCGCAGAAACGTCTGCACGATGCGCATATGCGAAGCCTCGGTGGCGCGCGCGTCGCCGGCGTTCCAGGCGCGGATGCCGAGATTGAGGCTGGTGTACACCATCACCATCATCGCCGCCAGCAGGGTCAGCGACAGCAGCATTTCGATCAGCGTGAAACCAGGTGCGCGCTTCATGTCCGCGGCGCCAGCGAGAGGCTGGAAAGGGTGACGTTGCGTTCGCGGTTGTCGCCGCCGTTGTAGGTGACCATCAGGGTCACTTCCATCAATTGCACCGGCAGCAGCGCATCGATATTGCCGTCGGCCGGCGCGCCGGCGGGCGGCGGTTCCTTGGGATTGGGATCGACGTAGGGCTTCACCGACAGCGCCCAGGCGTAATCGTCGTCGAATTTGCCGTTGGTTTCGCCTTCCTTGAGCGCATCCTCGAGGCCGAGTGCCGCGAATTTCGATTCGGCCAGCAGCATCGCGCGCGCCTTTTGGTCGGCCGCCGTGGCGCCGTTCACGCCGCGCGAAAAAACCTGCATCAGCACGCCCATGGCGAGCGCCAGCAGCATGCAGGCCACCAGCATTTCCAACAGGGTGAAGCCGTCGCCGCGACGCAGCTTAGCCACGGTTTTGCCCCGCCGCTTCGGTGATGCTGACGCGGCCGGTCAGCCAGTCGACATCGATGGAAAACTTGCGCTCACCTGAACCCACCGTGATGCGGCCGCCGTTGGAGGTGCCGTCGGCGAAAAAACGGATATTGCCAACCTTGTCCGAAATCAGGTCGGCCTGCGAAGTAAATAGCTGGAGCTCGACCTGTTCGTTGAGCTTGCGCACTTGCGCTTCGTCACCGATCAGGAAGGTGCGGCCTTCCATGTCGATGGTGAGATTCGACTCGTGCTTGTTCTGGATGGCGTGATCGCGCGTGAGTCGCAGCCCGGTCGCGATGGCGCGCGCGTTGGCGCGCAACTCCGCGCCGGAGACGCCGCTGCCGAACAGGCGCGGCACCATCGTGTAGGCGAGCGCCACCAGGGTGAGAACCAGCACCACCTCGATGAGCGTAAACCCGGACGAAAAGCTGCGTCGTTTCATGACGATTCAACGTCACTCCCAGGAGTGGATATCGCGATTCGGCCCCTCGCCACCTTCCTTGCCATCGGCACCCAGCGAAGTAATTTCAAAGGGGCGGTTTTGTTCGCCGGGCGAATGGTAGATGTAATCGTTTTTCCAGGGATCCTTCAATTCGTCGGCATTTCTGACATAGGGACCGTTCCAGTTGGACACGCCGCCGGGCGCCTGCAACAACGCTTTCAGTCC
>CAZCKI010000043.1:0-12684 GCA_964498815.1 uncultured Burkholderiales bacterium | reverse complement strand
GGGAGCGTGCCGAACCGGTCGTCCAGCGGACGCCCGCCGCTGCCCATCTCCAGCGCCCGGCACTCGATCGGGCGCTGCTGGCGCTGGCGCTGAAGAATCAAAATATCGAATTGTGCCGGCGCGATATGCGCCGCACACAAGCCGAAGCCCACGCCCACCTGCGTGCCGGGGCTTGCGTGATCGATGCGACCGGCAGACGCGCAGCGCTCGCCGGCCGCACTCAGCAGCCGCGCAAACCCTGGGTGGCAAGAACTTTCCATGTGCCGCTGCGAGACCGACAGTCTTCGCCACGCCTGTTGGCGCCGTTCATGGTGGCGGTCCTGGAGCACGGCTATGCCTATCGCGCCCTGGGTTGCGACGGCTGCACGGTGGGCATCGTCGGCCGCGGCGCGGTACTGGGCGGCAGCCCGGCCGCGGTATGCACGCGATTGCTCGAGGGTGAAGCGGGTTGGCTGGTTGCGGATATCGCGACATTGCCATGGACGCCGAGCGGAACCCTGCCCGCCGCGATCCAGTGGGCGGAGGGCGCGGCCGCCACCTTCATCGGCGATGCGGCGCTGGCGCGCGACGCACTCTCCTCGCAAGGGCTCGCCTGCGGCCTGACCGACGCCCGCTATGCCGCCGAAGTCCGCTCGCGCGCCGACCGCGAGGTACTGGCGCAGCGCAGCCGTCTGGCACGTAGCGCGCACGCGAAGGAAATCGTCCAAATGATAGCGGCGTGCCGCTGGCGCGATCACGCCGTGTGGCGGGACTACGCCTGCTTTCTGACCGACTCGGCGGTATCGGGTCTCGATGATGATAGTCGAGCACCGACCGGTCTTGCCGGCGATATTCGCAGCGACCAGATTAAGGTGCCTGCCTGATGCCGGCGACTAAATTCACTTTCTTGTCTAAAGAATTCTCATCTCTGTAGAGAAGAAAGTTTCCACAACAGGACAATTTTCCCCATCACTTTCCATACGGTCACAATAAGAGCTTCCTGACGACACGCCGGCTCGCCGCAAACCACCCAGGGCATGGGGCCGCCGGCGTATCGACGCCGCGCGGCTCGTTTTCATTTGTGGCAAGAAAATGTCCATCCATGACATCGCGATGATTTTCGCGCGTCACGCGTTCAAGGCATTGCCAACGCCAAACCCTCCACGTAATCTCAGCGGCATCGGTCGGGTGGATTTATTGGGAGTGCACTATGCGTCGTACGTGGGTAATTTCCGGATTGGTGGCGGTGGCGGTGATCGCCGGCGCCGCGGTGTACCAGCGCGGCCTGTTCTGGCGCGAATTCAAGTATCTCGATACGCGCCTGATGGCCGATCTCAGCCAGCCCGATGCGCTGATCCGTACGGCTAGTCTTGCCAAGCTGCCGCGCGACCTGCTGCGGGTGCCGATCGCCCGCGACGTGCTGACCGAAGACCTCGTTTTTTATTATGAGCAACACGAAGACCGCCTCGGCCTGAAAGGCGCCATCAAGCGCATCGCCTACGAACACCAGCTCGACTGGACCGACCGCATCCTCGCCAGCGCGCTCGATGAACCCGCCGAAGTGGCGCTGTGGCGCGACGGCAAGGGCGCATTGCGCCATTTCGCCATCGTCATGCAGCGCAATACGCTCGCCAAGGTGCTGCAGCAAGGGCTCAGCGTGGCGCTCAAGGATCGCCAGTTGACCATGGCCGGTGAAATCGAAACGGCGCGCGGCAAAGCGAACGTGTTCGCACTGGAAATCAATCCGCGCCGCACGCTGCTGATCGCCGCCGTCGGCGACCGCATCGTCGTCCTGTCCGACCCCGGACTGCTGTTCGACAAGGGCAAGGTAATGGTGCCGACCGCGCGCGCTGCCGTGGCGGAATGGCTGGAGGCGGGCGGCGCGCTAAGCAAGCGATTCGCGCTGGATGAAGCTTCAGGCAAGGCTGCGGACCGGCCGATGCACACGCTGGTGGTGGGCGCGCCCGCGCTGACGCTGGGCTACGGCTCCTTCGTGCCCGGCTTTCGCGGCGTGCGCTTCGATTTCGGCAATAGCTGGTCGACCTCGGTGTGGGTCGACCCGAAGGAGTTGTCGAGCGCCGGCCTGGGCGATGCCGCCTTGTGGCGCGCTGTCCCCGCCAATCCCAGCGCCTGCCTGGTATTGCCGGTCGATTGGCGCGTCGCGCAAAAAGTGGTTGCCGGCGCCGACAAGAAACCTGTTCTGGCCGATGCCAACGCGCTGGCCGCACTGGACGGTTCGGGCCTGGTCTGCTGGTACGGTAATTCCACCCTGTATGCGCCGGTGTTCGTGGCGAAACTTTCCAAAGCATTGCCCGACCGAAATGCTGCCTTGCAGGCGCTAGCCAATTGGGCGCTTGCCAAACACGGAACCGAAGTGAGCGCCGGCGCTCCCCCACCGGCCAAGGACAAGAAGCCGGCAGCTGCCGACGATACCGTCGTCTGGCGCGCCGCCAAGTCGGACGGGCAAAAAACCGCAGCACCGGCGGCAGTCGGTGCGCGTGGCGCCTTTGTAGTGTTTTCGCCGGACGGCGCCCTGGTCGATCTGGTATTCGATACCTTGTCACGCCGCAACCCGAGTGTGGCCGACCAGATGTCGGTATCGAATTCCACGCTGGCCCTGATTACGCCAAGACCGCTTTCCGGCATGGTCGAGCGCGAAGCCCTCGATGCACTGTCCGGCGCCGGCGAAACCAATCTGCACGCGGCCGCGCAAACGCATTTGGCCCCACGCATGAAGGCGCTGGCTGCCTATCCGCCGTATCGCCTGGAACTGTCTTCCGGCAAGGCGCAGGGCAGTTGGCAGCGCGTCGAGTGGCGCACGCCGGCGGAGAAAAAATGATCCGCCGCAGCTTCCTCATCGCGACCGGCGCGTGGGCCGCATCGACGCTGGCTGTGGGCACCGCCGCACCCGCCGCGACCGTGGCCGCGTCCGGCCTAACCCCCGCGCAATCGCGCACCTTCCGTGCCTGGATGGTACGCATCGTGTCGGTGCAATTGTCGGCCGGGCCGACCCCGCGCTGGCGGCAGCGCGATTGCGCAGGATTGGTTCGTTTCGCAGTGGCCGAGGCGATGCGCGATCACGATGAAAACTGGAAGCGCGCCAATGGCCTCGCCGGTCAGCCGGTGCCGCCGGAAGTGGTACTTGACGACAACCAACGCGGACTGCGTCACCGCTGGCGTCTGGCCGACGGCTCGGTGTCCGCCTACGCAGGCGCCTTGGAACTGATCCAGGAGAACACCCGCTTCATCGCCAAGGACTGCAACTTAGCCCAGCCCGGCGACCTGTTGTTTTTCGACCAGGGCGATGCCCAGCACCTGATGGTGTGGATGGGCTCCTTTATCGCCTATCACACCGGTACCGTCACGCCGCAGGACAACGGCCTGCGTTCGGTGGCGCTGCGCGACCTGCAGCGCTGGACCGATACCCGTTGGCAGCCTTCGCAAAGCAACCCGAATTTCCTCGGCGTCTATCGCCTGGCCTTCCTTTCCGCCTGAGAACCAACCCATGAAAATCTTCCGCTCCGTAGCCGCCGCCCTGACCTCGCTGGCACTGCTGTCGCTCACCGCCGCGTTACACGCGCAAGAGACGCCGGAAGGCGCCAAGGGCACGCCGTTTTTTCTCTTGAGCGACGCTTCCTACGGCTCGGCCGACACCGCCATGGTGCGGCTGGAAGTGCAAGACGTATCGGCTGTCGCCGAGTTCGGCGGCGCCGATGTGTACGTCTATCGCGTCAAGAGCCCGCTCGAATTCCTCAAGCGCCAGAAAAACCTGCATCGCATCGATACCGCCGGCGATTACGTCGGGCCCGGTCTCTCCAATGCCTTGAGCCGCATCTGGGACAACTGGTGGACCGGCTCGCGCACGGCCTGGCGCGAATTGTTTTCGAGCGAGGCGCGCCAGGCGGTCACCTCTACGGTGCCCGGCACCCGCTCGCATCCGCTGGTGAAGGACAGCCCACCCGAACAATTGAACCCGCAGTACCGGCCGCTCAAGGCCCATACGCTGGTCGACAGTTTTCGTTACCCGGTGCAGGTGGCGAAGCCGGTGCAGCCGCCGGCCGGCGTCAAGCTCGCCGGCAGCAGCAGCGAATTCATCCAGGTGCAGGCCGGAAATGTGCTGATTCCGTTGGGCAAACGCCAGCCCGGCCTCTACCTGGTCGAGGCGATGATCGGCGATCACCGTGCCACCACGCTGGTGTTCGTATCCGACTCGATCGCGGTCACCAAGGTGTCGACCGGCCAAATGCTGGTGTGGGTCGCCGACCGGGTGAGCGGCCAGCCGGTGGCCGGCGCCAAGACCTTGTGGAGCGACGGCGTCGGCGTGCTGGCCGAGGGCGGCACCGACGCCAGCGGCATCGCGCTGTTCCAGCGCAACGCGCCCGAAAAAACCTATGTGTTCGGCGAAGACGCCAAGGGCGGTGTCTACGTCGCGGAAAATTTCTACTACGATAGCGAGATCTACAACACCAAGCTGTACGCGGTCACCGACCGTCCGCTGTATCGCCCCGGCGAAACCGTGTTCGTCAAATTCTTCGGCCGCAATTTCCGCTCGGCGCGCGATTCCACGCCGATCGCGGCCGACGAGCTGAAGCTACAGGTGTTCGACGCCAACGGCTTCCCGGTGGCCGGGCAGACCTTGCGCTTGACGCCGCAGGACGGCGGCGACACCAGCTTTGCGCTGCCGGACAATGCCGTCGCCGGCGGCTACGAATTGCGCTTTGTGTACAAGGGCGATACCTACGGTGCCGCGTTTCGCGTCGCCGAATACCAGAAGCCGCATTTCGAGATCAATGTGCTGCCGGAGAAGAAGGACTACAAGACCAATGAGGAGGTCAAGGGCCGTTTGCAGTTGGTCTACCCGGACGGCAAGCCGGTTGCCAACGCCAAGGCCGAACTGTCGGTACGCGCACAGCGCCTCACCATGATCGAAGGCGATCTGGGTTACGCTGGGCAGTTCCCGCTGCAACTGACCACCGCCACACTCACCACCGACGCCAAGGGCTTTGCCGCGTTTGCGCTGCCCGCCGCCAAGGAGCCGAGCCGCTACGTGTTGAGCGTGCTCGCCACCGACGGTGCCGCATACCGGGTGCGGGCGACCAAAGAGCTGCTGATCGAGCGCGGCGCCGGCACCTATGCTCTGACCGGTGAACGCGCCTTTTCGGCGGTCGGTGACAAGGTGCAGTTCACTATCGGTGCCGTGGCCGCCCGTGGCGACACCACGACCGCCACACCGGCGCGCTGGGACTGGGTGCGCCTGGAAAACCGCAAGACCGATTCAGGCACTTTGCCGGGCGGCAGCAAATTTGCCCTCACCTTCGCCGAGCCCGGCACCTACACCGTGTCCCTGCGCGACGCCGCCGGCAACATCGTCGGTGCCACCTCGCACTACGTGAGCGGCGCCGGTGTAGGCGCGCCGCAGGGTTCGATCGAAATGGTGTTCGACCAGCTGAGCTACCGGGCCGGCGACACGGCCACCGCACTGATCACCTTTCCGCAACCGGTCGAACAGGCACTGTTTACGCTGGAACGCGACCGCGTCGAAAAGACCGCACTGATGGCCGCCAGCGGCGGCTGGGTGCGCGCGCTGCGCGTGTCGCCCAACCAGTGGCGCGCCGAAATCCCGGTGCGCGAAGATTACGGCCCCAACATCACCTTCTCGGTGGTGTACGTGAAGGGCGGCGACTACGTTTTCCAAAACCTGGGCCTCAAGGTCGCGCAGCCGCGTATCGACGTGGCCGTGCAAGCCGACAAGGCGGTCTACGCGCCGGGTGAAACGGTGACGCTGGACTTGACGGCGCAAATCGGCGGCAAGCCGGCGCCCGGCGCGCGTCTCACGGTGGGCGTGGTCGACGAAATGATCTACGTGCTGCAACCCGAAATCGCGCCGGATATTTTCGAGTTCTTCTACCACCCGCGCCGCAACAACGTGCGCACCACGGCGAGCCTCGCCTTCATCGGCTACGACCTGGCGCGCCCGCCGTCGAAAGCGAGCGCGCCGGCGCGCCGGCAAACCCACGAGCGCGCCATCAAGGTGCTGGAACGGCCACGGCGCGAAGACAAGGACACCGCCTTCTGGCAACCGACCCTGGTCGCCGATGCGCACGGCCACGCCAAGGTGACCTTCGTGATGCCCGACTCGCTGACGCGCTGGCGCGTCACCGTGCGCGCGGCGGCGCCCACCGGCACGGTCGGCCAGAGTGTTGCGCACGTTCGTTCCGACAAAGAGTTCTATGTAAAGTGGACCAGCCCGACGTGGATGCGCGCGCAGGATGCGCCCAATGCCAGCGTGGCGGTGTTCAACCAGGCCAATCGCGACGCGACCGTGGAAATGTCGGCGACCGGCATGGGGCTCAAGCGCCGCGACACGCTCACCCTGAAGCCGGGCGCCAACTTCGTGTCGCTGCCGTTGCATGCGGTAGAGACCGACGCGCGCGTCGACCTCGCCTTGTCGGTCGCAGGCAAAACGGTGGATGCGCTCACCGTGCCGCTCAAGGTGATGCCGGTGGCGTGGCAAAGCCGCCGTTCGATCAGCGTGCCGCTGGCCGGCCGCGAAACCGCGCTACCGTTGCCGGCCGATGCCGCCAATGTGCAGGTGCTGTTCACCGATTCGGCCGCCGTGCAGTTCCATCGGCTGATGGACGACCTGATCGATTATCCCTATGGCTGCGTCGAGCAGACTTCCAGCCGCCTGATTCCCTACAGCCTCGCGCTGCAAAGCGTGCTGCCGGGCAGCGAGCGCATGACGGCGCAGCTCACGCAGCGTTTGCACGGCTATCGCTTCCGTCTCGCGCAGATGGCCGGACCACAGGCCACCTTCGGCTGGTGGAGCGCGCCCGACCGCGACGGCGATGCCTTCCTGACCGCGTATGCCTACTACGCCGACTGGCATGCCAGCCGCGCCCTCAAGCTCGAATTGCCGCCCGGTCATTTCGACCGTCTGATCGAGGTCTACCGCAAGAGCGGCAGCAAGCGTTCGCTCTGGCATCGTGCGCTGATGCTGTACTGGATGCAGGAAATGGGCCTGCCGGTGCGCTCGCTGGCGGAAGCGCTGGCGGACGAATTGACGAACGCGACAGCGAAACCCGCTGCGGCACAGCGGCTATCGAGCGCCGTTCTGACCGAGGATAGCGATAGCGTCCAGTTGGCGATGACGCGGCTGCTGACTGCCTACGTGGTCCAGCAGACGCAGGGCGCGCTGCCGGCCTCGCTCGCGGCGGCACTAGACCCGGCGACCACGCAACTGCGCACCGACAAGCTTCCGCTGGGTGAAGCGCTGCTGATGCTGAGCGGGCGCCTGCCCTCTTCGGAAGCGGTGCGGGTACTCGACGCGGTGCGCGCGGAAACGCCTACCATCGATCGTTCTCTGACCCTGTTATGGACCTACCGGGCCTTGGGTGGCATTACCAATTCGACCGTGGCCGCACGCAACGGCATCACCCGCTTCGATCTCGATCCCCCCTGGCAGGCGCTCGAAACGGTAACCGGCCAGCGCGTATTCCGTTGGCCATCGGGTCGCGCCCCGTCGGTCTTCAAGCTCGCTGCCGCGCCGCCTGCCGGTGTTTCGCTGGTCGCGCAATTCGACAGCCGCGATCCCGAAACCGGCAGCCTGCCGGTGAAAGTCGAGCGTCGTTTGTATCGCCTGGTGCGAAGCGAAGCGATCGCGCCGGCGGTGCAGGCGGCGGTGGTGACACCCAGGCGCGAGCGCGCCACCGTCGAAGTGACCGCCGACGCCGCCAGCTTTACGCTCGAGCGTCTGGCCGCCGATGCGGTGCTGAAGACCGATGAGGTGTATCTCGACGAGGTGGCGTTGAAGCGCATCGACGGCGCGCCGCTGCGTTACGGCATCGTCGAAGTGCCGCTGCCGCCGGGCGCCAACGCCGATCGCACCACCTGGGGCATCGCGGTGCGCTTCCCGGGGGCGGCGGGACCGGAAGCGCTGGAGCGCGCACGCTTTGAGGAGACTCCGTACGGCTACGCCGTGCCGATCGATGTGCTGGCGGGCGATATGGCCATCCGCCACCTGGTGCGGGTGGCCGAGGCCGGTCGCTTCGTGTTGCCGCCGGCGCGCTACTACCGCATGTACCAGCCGGAGCAAAAAGCCTTTGAGGAGCCAGCGCGTGCGCAGTTCGACATTCGCTGATTGCGTCGGCGGCTTCACGGCGCTGGCGCTGCTCGCGCTGGCCGCCTGCCGTCCGGCACTGGCCGCCGAGGAAGCCGAGGTGGCGTGGCTGCGGGACGGCAAGGTGGAGTTGCGTGCGCTGGCGCGATCGGGCGGACACACTGCTACATCGACGCGCGATGCGAGCGATGTAGTGGTGCCGCTCGGCAGCCTCTGGAAATTGTTCGTTTTCGCCTACCTTGCCGATGCCCGCGCGTCCGAGCCGCCGTATGCGTGCACGGCCAACCGCAACGCGGTCGACGAAGAGGAACGCTACTGCTGCCAGCCCGGCGAAAGCGTTGCGCGCGCGCAAGCCTTGTCGCGCTCCTGCGCGCCGTATTTCGCTCCGGCCCGGCTCGGTATCGACGCAGGCGCCTGGCGCGCGTACTGGCAACGGCAGCCGGCCGCGCAGGCCTTGCAGGATCTAGCCCAGCTGGCGCCCGATACCAATGTCCGCTTGCGCGATTTGCTCACCGTTCTGAGCGGCTTTTCACCGACCGCGCGTGGCGATGCCAGGAGCGCCCTGCTGGAAACCGGCGTCGAAGGTTATGGGCGCGAGGCCTGGCAGCAACTCGGCACCGGTATGCGCTACAAGACCTATAGCTGGCACCGCGTCGATGGCAGCGCCTTCGGCGGTGCGGCCGGCTGGCTCGCCGACGGCACGCCGTTCTGGTTCGGCGCGCGCGGCTCCAGCCGCCGCGCGCTGGCGGCGTGGGGGAGCGAGCTTGCCACGGCGCTGCCGGCGTTTTCGCCGATACGCTGGCGCAATCAGGAGGCGGGAGACCTCGCTGGGCCCTGCGTCGACGTCGATTTCTTCGCGCGCTACCCCTTGCGCGCGGTGTTTGCGGCCAATGCGGCCCAGCCGGAGAAGATCGCCGCGCTGCCGGGTGAGATGAAGGGACGTTACCGGCTGGAATTCGCCAACGGCAACTGGCTGGTGGTCGAATCGCACGGCGAACTGGTGCTGTCTGCCGATGCAAAAGAGGGACGCACGCGGCTTGCCATCGGTGGTCGCTTTGGCTTGAACGAATACATCGCGCGCGTGATCGATCGCGAAGGCAGCAGCGCCTCGCCGCAGTCGGCGCGCGCGCTAGCGATCGCCGCCCGCAGCTATCTCACCCAGAACGCACGTTTCGAAGCCGGCTGCTGGCGCATAGCCGACGCCAGCGCCACCCAGCGAGTCAGCCCGCAGCCGCCCAGCCGCAATGCGCTGGCGGCGGCGTGGTTCACCGATGAAGTGGTGTTGAAAGGCGTGGCGGTGCGCTATCACGCCGATGCCCCCGCCGCCAACCGGCTGGTGTGGCGCGACGCGGTGGCGCAGGCCGGGCAGGGCTGGGACTTCGAACGCATCCTGATGGCGGCCTATCCGGCCGCGTCGATTGCATCCCTGAGCGGGCAGGAAGACTGCGCGCGTTTCACGGCGGCAGAGACCTGGCTCGCTGAAGCCGTTCCGGGCTGGAGCACGCGCCTCGCCCGCGAACCCGGGTTCGAACCGCCGCGCGAAGCGCTGCGGATCTGCGCGCTCAACAACGGCAACCCCTACTCCGACCAGCAGCGTCTGCGCATCTACGTGCGCGGCTGGCGCAACGTCAACGAACGCCTGACGCTGGCGCACGAATACCTGCATCTCGCATTCCGTTTCCATCCCAACGGCGCCGACGAAGAGTACATCGAACGTCTGGCACACCGATTGATCGAGGGCTAGGCCATGTGCAATCTGAAAACGACTCTATTGGTGCTGTCGCTTTGGGCGGCGACCGGCGCCGTGGCGCAGGTGACGGTGGAATCGCCGCGCGGCGGCTGGCGTTACAGCGAAGGCGAGGCAGCCGGTTTCCGGCAACCGGTTAACTACCCCGCTTCCTCGGTCAACGCCATCGGCCAATCGGCGCCGGCACTGATCAAGGGCCATATCCAGAACGCGGTGAAAGGGCGGCCGGCGAAACTGGTGGTGAACGGGGTGGCGATGCCGCTCTCCTTCGACGAGGGCGGCGCTTTCATGCGCCCCTATTCCTTCGGCGCCGGCTCCAACAGCATCGAAGTGCGCGCGGCCGACGGCAAGGAGCGCCGCCGCGTACAGTTTTACGACGCCTACGCCGGCAAGCCGCAGGCGCGGCTGCGCGTGGTGCTGTCCTGGGACAGCGACGGCACCGATCTCGACTTGCACGTCGTTTCGCCCGACGGCGAGCACGTTTTTTACGGCAATCGTGTCGCCAACAACGGCGGCGCGCTCGATGTCGACGTTACCACCGGCTTTGGTCCGGAAATCTACGCCAACCCGGCGCCGCCGAAAGGCGTGTACCACGTCTACGTCAATTACTACGGCAGCGGCGCAGACCGTGAAGCGCTCACCACCGCGCAGGTCGCCATCGTCACCCAGGAGGGCACCCTGTCCGAGCGGCGCCAGGTGGTGCAAGTACCGATGCGCAACCCCGGCGAACTCACCTTGATCAAATCGTTCAGCTATCCATGAAATCGACCGCACAACGACTCGCAAGCCTCCTGTCGGCATTGGTTCCGCTGGCCGCCGTCGCCGCCCCGCCGGCGGAGCCGCCGATCACGGTGGAGAACCCACGTGGCGGATGGAATTACTCCGGGCTGATCGACCATAAGGACGAGGCGCGGGTCGCCTATCCGACGCCTCCGATCAATCGCGGCGCGCAGAAAAACCGCACCTTGATCATGGGCCACCTGCGCGACGCCGGAGCGCAGCGCAAGCCCGCCGCGCTGGTGGTGAACGGCAACCCGATGGCGCTGTACGCGGGCGAGGGCGGGCGCTTCGAACGGCACTACGCCTTCGGCGGCGGTTCCAACAGCATTGAGATCCGCAGTGGCGACGGTGCGACGCAAAAGCGCGTGCAGTACTACGAAGCCAACCCGAACCAGTTGTCGGCGCAGCTACGCATCGTCTGTTCCTGGGATGCGCCGGAAGCCGAGGTCGACCTGCACATCATCACGCCGGACGGCCAGCACGCCTTCTGGGCGCATCCGGTGCTCGACGGCGGCGGCGGGCTCGATGTCGACAGCGTCGACGGCCCCGGCCCGGAAATGTTCACCACCACCGCGCCTTTGCACGGCGCGTACCACGTCTATGTGAACTACTGGGGCAACTTCTCGCAGGGTGGCTACAACTTCGACGCGGCCAACCTGCAAAAGCCGGTCATCACCACCCGCATCACCCTGGTTTTTTACGAAAACACGGCCCGCGAAAAGCGAGAGAGTTTCGTTATCCCCTTACGCAAGATCGGCGATCTCAATCTCGTCAAGTCGTTCATGTTTTAGGATGCTCGTCCGCGGTCTCCTCGGGCGGCTTCACCTTCCGGAACATAACGAGCAGCAGCAGGTCGTATACGGTTTTCAGTACCCCCGCCACCACCAGCGGCCAGCCGAAACTGGAAACGCTCAATAAATAGCCGGCCAGGAACGGTCCCGCTGCCGCGGCCATGCTGCGCGGCACCGAAGTGACGCTGGCTGCGGCCGGCCGTTCGGTCGGAGTCACCACCGCCATCACGTAGGAGCTGCGGGTGGGAACGTCCATTTGCGACAAGGCCGCGCGTATGAACAGCAGGGCAATCACCCAGTCGAGGTCGGGCACGAACGGCATCAACAGCAGGCAGAAATTGGACGGCAGGTGCGTGAACACCATCGTGTTGACGAGGCCGATGCGGTTGGCGATGCGCACCGCCGCAACGAAAGAAAACGCCGATAGCAAACCCGTCCAGAAAAATATCTGCCCGGCGGCCGTCAGTGACAGGCCGAATTGCTGGTACAGCCACAGCGCCACCATGGACTGCACCACGAAGCCGCCGCCGAAGGCGTCGAGGCTGAACAGGGCGGCGAGCAGGCAGACGATTTTTTTCGAGCGCTGCAGCGGTGCCTTGACGGGTGCCGCGCCGCCGTGAGGCGCGCGCGGCAATCCGCCGTAGGCGAGTGCCGAACACAGGCCCAGCATTGCATAGAGCCCGAACATGGCCTGGATCGAAGCCATTGCCGACCAGCCGAACCAGCTCGCCAATTGCTCCGGCAGCGACACGGCGAGCGAACCGACCGCAGCCACCAGCGATCCGACCAGGCTGTAGCGCGCGAATACCGCGGTGCGGTCGCGGTCGCTCACCACCCGCGACAAAAGCGCGTGTTCGAGCGGCAGGAACACGCTCACGTCGCCGCTGGACGGGGTGAGCGTGCCGCCAAAGGCGATCAGCAGCAAGGGCCAGAAGTCGCTCACCAGCGCAAAGCCGACGCCGGTGGCCGCCATCAGCACGGTAGATGCCAGCAGCAAGCCGCGCAGGGCGTAACGGTGCGCGTGCCAGCCCACCAGCAGCGTCAGTACCCCCGAGCCCAGCAGGGTCGCGGTGGCGAGGATGCCCACCTGCAGCGGGCTGTAGCCTAGCTGCAGCAGGTAGATCGGCAACAGCAGGCTGACAAAGCCGTCGGCGAAGGCGCGCAGGCCCTTGGCGATCAGCAGGCGGTTGACCGAGGCGCCATCACTCACGGCTGCGACGGTCCGTAGGCGAAATCGTCGAATGCGGTCACGCTGTCGGCCTTGGTCC
>CAZCKI010000042.1:0-12710 GCA_964498815.1 uncultured Burkholderiales bacterium | reverse complement strand
CGACCGCGTCGGTACCGTAGATCGCCGAGGCGCCGTCCTTCAGCACTTCGACGCGCTCGACCGCGGCGAGCGGAATCGAATTGAGATCGACGATGCCGCCGTTGAGGCCGTGGGACGCGACGCGGCGGCCGTTCAGCAGGATCAGGGTCGCGGAACTGCCCTGGCCGCGCAGGTTGGCGGCGGACAGGCCGTTGTTGCCGCGCGCCTGTCCGGCGGTCACGTCGCCGTTGGACGCCAGGTTGTCCATGCCGTTGCCGTTGCTGGAGAGGCTGGCGATCAGTTGTTCGGCGGAGACGATGCCCTGCTTTTCCATGTCCGCCTTGGTGATGATCTGCAGGGGCAAAGCGCCTTCGCTTTCGATACGCTTGATGCTGCTACCCGTGATGACGACGCGTTCCACCTTCTGCTTGGTATCTTCGGGCGGGGTTTGCGCGATGGCGGGGGCGATGAATCCTGCCAGCAGGATCACCGGGGCTAGTTGGCGTAATTTCACGGGCCTCTCCTTGTAAATGTGCGACAGTTTTATTCTTGATAACTGCAATCGTGAGTCGTCGACGGTCGCGACGCAAAAATTTTTCCACCATCGAACGGGAAATCTTGGCAGACGGCTAGGTCCGCTTCTTTGATACCACTATACTACCAATCTTGCATCCGATCATTAGCCGTTGCTTAAATACAACACTATGAAACCACCACTTTTCCCGCACTTTCGTAGCATTTTATTGCGCTGCGGCAATATGGCCGCCTGGGCCACCCTCGCGGTGGCAGGCACTGCCTCAGCCGCTCTGCCTCCCGCCATCGAACAGCAACTCGCCGCCGCCGGCATGCCGGCCGATGCGATGGCGGTTTTGGTGCAGCGCGTCAGCGACGGCAAGATCGTCGTCAGCCACCAGCCCGACCGGCCGATGGCGCCCGCCTCCACCCTCAAGCTGGTGACCACCCTGGTCGGCATCGAGCGCCTCGGCCCCGTCTATCGCGGCAAAACCGAACTGCTCAGCGCGGCCAAGCCGCAAGGCGAGGTGCTGGCCGGCGACCTGATCCTGCGTGGCGGCGGCGACGGCGACCTCGACTGGGAAGCCTTCTACCGGATGCTGCAGGCGCTGCGCTATCAGGGAATCCGCGAGATTCGCGGCGACTTCCTGATCGACCGCACGCTATTTTTTCCGGCGCGGCTCGACATCGGTGCGCTGCCTTTCGATGAATCCCCCGAATTTCGCTACAACGTGATCCCGGACGCACTGCTGCTCAACACCAACCTGATCAAACTCGACATGCAGTCCGACGGCAACTCGCTGGCGGTGCGCGTGACGCCGCCGCTGGACGGGCTGGCCATCGACCTCGACATGCTGCTGATCGACGGCGAGTGCAGAAAATGGGAGGACGGCTGGAAGCTGCCACAGACCGCCTATCGAGATCGCGACGTGCGCGTGCGCCTGCAAGGCACCTTTCCGCGCAATTGCAGCGCGAGCACACAGGTCAATGTGATCGATCGCGCGCCATTTGCCGACCTGCTGTTTCGCTCGCTGTGGCGCCACCTGGGCGGCAGCTTCAGCGGCCAGACCCGCGAGGCTGCGGCACCCACGGGCACGCTGGCACTGGCAACGCACCTCGGCCGCCCGCTCGCGGAAGGTCTGCGCGAAATCAACAAGCCCTCCGACAACCCGCTCGCGCGCCTCTTGTTCCTGACCCTCGGCACGCTCGAAGGTCAACCCGAGGGGCCGACGCCGGTGCGCGCCATCCGCGAAATCCGACTATGGTTTCGTGCCCACAATATCGACGACGCGGGCCTGATGCTCGACAACGGCTCGGGCCTGTCGCGCAGCGAACGCATCAAACCGGTGCAGATGGCGGGCCTGCTGGCGGCGGGACTGCGCAGCAGCTGGGCGCCGGAATTCCTGTCGAGCATGCCGATCCGCGGCATCGATGGCACCTTCGCGCGGCGGCCGGGCGCGGTGGCCGGCACACAGCCTGCGCGCCTCAAGAGTGGCACCCTGCGTGATGTCACTTCCGTTGCGGGCTACGTGCCGGACGCCAACGGCGACCTTTGCATCGTCGTCGCCTTCATCAATCACGAAAAGTCGGTCAGCCGCGTGAGCCGGTCGATCATCGATGCCTTTATCGACTGGGTGGCGAAGACCGATACGCGGTAAGCAACGTCAAAATATGGTGCGGGTGCTGTAACCCTTCTCAAAATTGAGCGAGCGGAATCGAGTGGGTGACGAGGAGCGGAGGTGTACGAATAGTACATTGAGCACCGGAGTCGCCCAATCGATCCGCGCAGCCAATTTGGAGAAGGGTTACAGCACCCGCGCGAAATCGCGGCGTACTGCCAGCCGGTCGCCGCAATCGAAATGCCACCACTCGGTGTTGATGCCCTGGAAGCCGCCGGCCATCATCATGCCGCGCAGCAATTCGCGATGGGCGATCTGCGCTGCATCGATCGCGCCGCTCGCCAGGAATCGCGCTTCCTTGGCCGGATGCGAAAGCTCGGTGAGATCGTCGAACGGCGTGCCCATGTCGAGCTCGACGTCGTTGGCATCGATCAGCGTGATGTCGAGCGCCATGCCGAAGGAATGGATGGAACCGCGCGAAGGCTCGGCCAGATACATCTGCAAATCGGTGCCGGCCAGCGCCGCCCACAATTGCTCCTGCACCCGCTGCGGCCTCAGCGCATCGAGGATCAAGACGCCGAGATCGGGCCGCCGCTCGCGCAACCAGGCGATCGAGGTCTCCAGCGCCGCCGCCGCGCGCCGGTGCAGCCAGGCGCAATCAAGCGGCGAATAGAGGTCGCGGCCGACGAAATTGTGCGGGCTCGCGTAACGCAAATCGACTTTCGCGCCGGCGATACTGTCCAGCCGGCGGAAGTCCGGATGGGTGGGCACTGCTTCACAGGGCAGGGATTGACTCATAATGTAGGCATGCAGGATTCCTGAAATTATCAACCAAACCCGTTCATGACCACAAATTCCCCCGCCGATTTTCATTTCCGGTCGCTGACCTTCACCGGCCAACAACGCGGCCCGCGCCTCATGATCAGCGGCGCCGTGCACGGCAACGAAACCTGCGGCACCGAGGCGATCCGCCGCGTGCTGGCCGACATTGACGAAAAGCGGGTCTCGATCCGCAAGGGCAGCGTGACCTTCGTGCCGATCACCAATCCGCTCGCGTATTCGAAAAAAGATCGCATGGGCGACCGCAACCTCAACCGCAATCTGCGGCCGGTACAAAATCCCGCCGATTTCGAAGACTACATCGCCAACTGGCTGTGTCCGCTCCTGGCGCAGCACGAAATACTGCTCGACCTGCATTCCACCCGCGCCAAAAACCCCGCCTTCGCCATGCTGGGTCCGCACAACAATACCGGCACGCTACAGCCCTTTGCCCACTACGAAGAAGAACGCGCGCTGGCGCTGCGCCTCGGCGTGGGGCGCTTCGTCGACGGCTGGCTGGAAACCTACGCGCTCGGCGTGCAGCGGCGGCAGGACCTCGCGAAAAAAACCGGCATCGCGCCGAACCCGCTCAACGCCGATCCGAGTTACGGCGTCGGCACCACCGAATATATGCGCTCGGTGGGCGGCTACGCGATCACGCTCGAATGCGGCCAGCACGAGGACCCGCAATCGCCCGAGGTCGGCTACCGCGCCATCCACAACACGCTCGCCTTTCTCGGCATCAGCGGCGAAGCCGCCCCGCCCGCGGTCGACGAGATCGAGGAATTGCACATGTACGACGTGATCGATCGCGTCCACGAAGGCGATGTGTTCGCGCGCGAATGGTCGAGCTTCAACCGGCTCGCGAAGGGCGACCTGATCGGTACCCGCCACGACGGCACGCAAATTTTCGCCGAAACCGACGGCTACATCATGTTCCCCGACGCCAAATCGCTGCCGGGGAATGAGTGGTTTTACCTGGCCAGGAACTAGGTCCCGATTACGGCTGGAACACCGCAGATCCCGCCGGCGCCGATCCCGCGTTGGCAATGACCGAGGACACACCGCCAGCGCCCATCAACCAAACGATCAGCGTACCGTCCGACCCGCGCCAGACGATGTCGGAAATGCCGTCGCCATTCACATCGGCCGACGCAAAATACGTCCAATCGGCAGGAACCACCGGCAGATTGAGAAGTGCTGTCGAGATATTCGCCGTGGTCGCCGTGCAGGAAGCGTTGGGATCATTGGGGTTGGCGGTCGAAGGTGGCAGCACCAATCCCCTCGCATCCAGCGAAAGTAGTTTCAATTCGCCGGTCGCCACGTTCTGCAAAAGAAGTTCACCGCGCTGGCTGCCGCTGTAATCGGCAAAGTGCACTACGCCGAAACCGGCAGGCAACGAACCCGCAGAAAAATTCGCGCAGCTTCGCGCCGCGGTCGCCATCAGCACCCGCACCTGTCCCGCAGGATTGATGTAGACCATATCGGCCGCGCCATCGCCGTTCAGGTCGCGCGCACCGGCCAAGCGCCAGTCGAGCGGCGCGCCGCCGCGCTTGCGTACCTCCGCCACACCGCCGGCGCTACCGAACCACACGTACGACACGCCGGTATCGGGCGAACCGGTCGCCGTGTAGCGCCACACCAGGTCGCCGAAACCATCGCCGTCGAGATCGCCGATGGCCTGCACATCCCATTCGAATTTCACGCTGCGCAACACGACATCGTTCGTGGACGAAGATTTGCGCCAGAGGTGCACCTCGCCGGGAGAGCCCTGGTTCGTGTTCAGGTACAGCAGGTCGGGAGATCCGTCGCCGTCGAAATCGACGCTGCCGAGCAGGCGAAAACCGGGATCCGGATTGGCATCGGCGGTGAATTGAAACTGGCCGTTCAACAGGCGGCCTACCATAGGCAGGCCCGCCGCAGAACGTAAGCGAATGGCAGTAGGTTCAGTGCTCAGCAGGACGAACATGGTCCTGGTCACGGCGGCAGCGGCGCTATGTTGTCCATCGCCGGGTTGCATTGCTGTGACCGAGCATGTGCCCACAGATAGGAGTCGCAATACGGCTCCCGCCATATCACATACTTGCGGAGTATCGACGGTATACACCACCGGCAACCCCGAGTTGGCAGTAGCGCTGAGTATCAACTGCGTTCCGACCCTGCCCGAGACCGGCAACGTGAAATCGATGGCCTGCACCGTAGGCGAGATTTGCAAGGTATAAGCCTGCGTGCGGCCCATGCCGTTGATATCCAGAACGGAAATGGAGATGTTGAAACTTCCGATTGCGGCGGGCACACCGCTAAGCACCCCGGTCGGCGATAAGCTGAGGCCGGGCGGCAAGCTGCCCGCACTCAGGGAAAACACCGGATTGGGTGCCGCACCCGTGGCAACCACGGCAAAAAAATACAGACTCCCAACAATTCCATCGGGCACGGCAGAAGGCAAAACTATGTTGACGGTTTGGCCACCGGCAAGCGCGCCAAGAGAACCGGAATAGGCGCCGTCTCCCGAATAGTTGGCGACCACCACGTGTACCCCCGTGATTCCGAAAGTGATTGTGCAACTGGCCCCGCCACTCACCACTGGTTGAGCCGTGCAGCCCGGTACGGGTGCGCTATCCACTTCGAACATCACTGCGCCTGACGGGGCCGGCGTACTCGCGAATACGCCCAGATCGACCGGCCCGTATACGGATGCGCGCGTTGTATTGACCGGATTCGGCCCCGCCGCGGAAATAGCAGATAAATGTAGTGAATAAGCTACGTAGGGATTCGGATTGCCCGTGCCAAAATTCACGCCTGGCAGACGAAAACAAAATAAGTCGCTCGCCGGCATTCCGGCCGTGCCCGCTACAACCTGGAATACGACGAAGTTATCGGCCGGCGTGCCGCCTTGCACAATGATGTCATTGGCCACATTCGCGGATGTCATGACGTCCGCCAAGTCGGAAAAAGACACATTTTGCAGAAACGTGCTGCCCGGAATATCGTACCGGACGTACACAGTTTGAAACGTCGACAGGTCATACCCGACCGCCGTGCAGACTCGATAGGTCGTCGGCTGCACATGGGCCGTGAAGGTTGCTCTGCCGCCGACATCGATGGGACCCCGGTCCGCTACAACGGTGATTGTGCTCTGTATCGCGGCGGCTTGAGAAGTCAACAACATCAGCAGCGCGCAACATGCGAGTCGCAAACACTCGCCAAGTTGTTTGAAAATCAGAGAAGGAACGAACATCAAGGAACCTCGGCCATTCCGCCGGCCGGGCCGGTCGATTCTACTTCATCCGGATACGTTGGTAGTTCAGGGCGTCAGCACGCTGAACCCCACCGGCGCCGTACCCGCATTGGAAGTCACCGTCGGCGGCGCGCCGAACGAGTTCATCATCCATAGCGTGAGCGACCCGTCCGGCAGCAGCCAGACGATATCGGCGATGCCGTCACCGTTGAAATCGACCGAAGCGTAGTAGGTCCAGTTGGTCGGCACAGTCGGCAGCACCACGGGTGCATTCGCAATGGTTGCCGCGGTGGTGGTGCAGCTCGCGTTCGCATCGTTGGGATTCGCCGTCGACGGCGGCAGGGTCACACCACTGGCATCGAGCGCCACCAGCCGCACTTCGCCGGTGGTCGCGTTGCGGATCAGGATGTCGCCGCGGCGATTGCCGGTGTAATCGGCCAGGTGCAGCGCCGCGAAGCCGGCCGGGATCGCACCCGCCGCGAAGTTCGCGCAACTCCGTGCGGCGGTCGCCATCAACACGCGGATCTGGCTGGTCGGGCTGATATAGACCATGTCGGCTGCGCCATCGTTGTTCAGGTCGCGCGCACCTAGCAGCGTCCAGTCGAGCGGCGCACCGCCGCGCTTGCGAACTTCCGCCACACCGCTGCCGTTGGTGAACCACACGTAGGAAACGCCGGTGTCGGGCGTGCCCGGTGTGGTGTAGCGCCAGACGATGTCGCCGAGGCCGTCGCCGTCGAGGTCACCCAGCGCCTGCACATCCCACACCAGCTTCACGCCGCGAAGTATCTGGTCGTTGACCTGCAGGAAGTCGCGCCAGGTATGTACGTCGCCCAACGCCCCTTGCGTGGTGTTTTGATACAAGAGGTCGCTGGTATTGTTGCCGTCGATGTCAAAGCTGCCGAGCAAGCGGTTGCCCGGGCCTGGATCGACATCGGCCGTGAACACGATCGCGCCATTGACCAACCTGCCGGTCTGCAATTGCGGCGCGGCCGAGCGCACGCGGATTTCGTGTGCGCCCGCGGCCTGCAGCACCGAGAGCCCCGCAATCACCGGAGTGGCCGCGTTGTATTGCGGGCTGCCGAACTGCGAGGCCGTGACCGAACACGGCCCCGGAAACAACAGGCGCAGGTTCGATGCGCCAGAGAGGACGCAAGTCAGCGGCGTGGTGCTGGTATAGGTAATCGGCAGCCCCGAAGTGGTGGTGCCGTTCAGTGCGATTTGCGTGGCGGCTTTGGCGCCGGCCGGCAGGCTAAAAGAAATCGTCTGGTTGGCCGGCAAAATATTTTGCGTGAATTGCCTGAAGCCGGTCACCCCGCCCGCGTCGGTGACCAGCACGACGAAGAGTGCCGTACCGGTCGCCGTCGGCGTCCCGCTCAGCACACCGGCCGGCGACAGCGTGAGCCCGTTCGGTATGCCGCCCGCCGAAATCGTGAATACCGGAGTGCCTGCAGCCCCCGCCACCGCGAAGTTGAAGGTGTACGGCGACAAGTACACGCCGGGCGTTACGGCAGCGGTAGTCACGGCGAGATTGACGAACTGGTTGCCGGCCAATGTCGCGGTGCTGCCGGCGTAATTGCCGTCGCCGCTATAAAGCGCGGTCACCACCTTGGGTCCGCCGCTGCCGATGACGAGCGAGCATTGCGCCGATGCGGTCACCAGCGGCACGGCGGCGCAGCCGGCGATGGCGAGGCCATCGAGGCGGAACAGGAAGGTGCCGGTCGGCACCACTGCGGTGGTGTAGGTGGTGATCGCGGTCGGGCCGACGGTGATCAGCAGCGCCGAATTATTGGGAACCGCGCCGGCCGCCGAAGCGGCCGAGCCGTGCAGCGAATAGGTGACACTCGGCGTGACCGACGCCGAGGTGGCGGTGATGCTGGGCAGGATGAAGCTGATCAGGTCGGTCGGCGGCACGCCGGTGGCGCCGGCGGTGATATTGAAGATGACATACGAATCGCCGACGAGGCCCGCCTGGCCGACCACGATCGAGGGAAGGTTTCCCGCCGTAGTCGCGTCGGTCAGTTGGCTCGCGGTGACCGTCGTCGGAAAGGTGCCGTTGGCGATGTCGTAACGCACGAACAGCGCCTGGTTGGACGAGGCGCCGAAGCCCAGCGACACGCGCACGTCGTACGCCGTCGAGCGCGCCGTCGCCGTGAAGGTGACGTTATCGACCGCGGTGGACGGGTTCAGGCTGGACGTGACCGAGCTCGCGCTCGAGAACGCGGCCCACGCCGGTGCGGCCACGCCCGCAGCTACGAAAAAGACCGCCAGAATCAGCGCCGCCCGCCGGATCCGGGCCAGGCCGGATGCGGAATTGTTGCGAAAAGTACGGTTGGTTTCAGCCCACATAGCGATTCTCCCGCTGCCTCATTCATTGCGATGACCAACGCAGCCTGCGATTGCAACGTCGGCGGTGCCCGACAACCGGCCGCCCATGGCATCGAGCTACGAGCGGGCACCGCAAGCGGATGTTACGGCATTGCGGGGCCGAGCTACGCGGCCATCCGCCGTACGGTCGATTTTCGGTCTATGGTGGCTTTTGACCCGCGCCGGCCCAAAAAGATATTTTGCAAGATTGTAAGGATTGCCGTATCCGCCGGGTCTTATCGGTACAGACCCCATCGTGCAATCCGTGAACCCTCAATCCCTGCAACTATTCCGCCTGACCGCAATCTCGCATATATGGGGCGAAACGCGATGAGCTTATGGCCACGCCCGTCCGGCGCGCATTTCGACCAGCTGGTGCGGGCCTATTCGGCTGAATTGTTTCAGTACGCGTCCTGGCTCTGTCGCGATCGCCACCGCGCCGAGGACATCCTGCAGGAAGCGTTCGTACGCGCCTGGAAGGGCTGGCACCAGGTCGACGAGGAAAGCGCTCGTCGCAGCTGGCTGTACACCATTGTCCGTAATGAGTTCCTGCGCGACACCGGCCGCCTCGCCGCCCGCCAGGAAGACCCCGAAGAAGATGAACCGGTCGACATCCCCGACGGCCTCGATTTCACCGTCGGCGTGGAATTGCGCGACCTCCTGTCGCGGCTTCCGGAGAAATTCCTCGAACCCCTGTTGCTGCAGAACCTGATCGGCATGAGCTGCGAGGAAATCGCCGGCGTAATGGGCTTGTCCGTTCCGGCGACCATGACGCGGCTCACCCGCGCGCGCGTCGCCTTGCATGCGCTGCTCCATTCGCAACCGACGCCCTCCGCCGAGCCGGCCTTGCGTCTGATCCATTCCCGAGGTGCCAAATGAATGTCAAGCAAGCGAGTCGCGCCCTGCTCGCCGATCCGCGCCGCAGCGACCCGGAGTTGGAACACGCAATCGCGACCAACCCCGCACTCCACGAATTGCGCCTGGCGCTAAAGCACAACGGCGCAACGTTGGCCGCGGCTTTCGCCGAGGTAAGCCCGCCCCCCGGGCTCGCCGATCGCATCATCCTGCGGGCGCGCTTCCGGCAGCGTACCCGCTGGCTGGCCGGCATCGCCGCCGGCGCGTTGGTCGCCACCGCGGCGCTGTTCGCCTTGCGACCCGAAGCGCCGGCGCCGATCGCGGTCGCCATGCTCGACCACGTCATCACTCAACCCGACGAGCTGGCCGACGCCGGCAGCGTGCCGGCGCAAACGGCGCGCGCTTCGCTGCAGCGGATCGGCATTCGCTTCGACGATCTCGGCTACCCGATCCGGCATCTGACCGAATGCGTGATCGACGGCCGCACCGGTCGCCACTTGGTGGTGAAAACACCGGAAGGCCTGGTCACACTGCTGGTAGTGCCGCGCCGCAGCGGAGAAATGCCCGGCCGCATCGAACTCAAGCACGCCGATTTTCGTGCGGTACTGCGTCCGGCCGGGTCGGTCGCGGTCGGCGTATTCGCGGATCGCCGCCTGAAGCCGGAAGCAATGGACGCCTTGATGCAAAAAATGTTCACCGGCACCGCAGGGCAGGCATGAGCGCCGTTGCCGGGACAGCAGACCGTGAAACACCGGCTTTTGCACAGGACCTGAGCGAAATCCGGCCGTATCTATTGCGATACGCGCGCGCGCGGCTAAGCGACTTGCATACCGCCGAAGACGTCGTGCAGGACACTTTGCTCGCCGCGGTCGCCAACCGCAGCCCGTTCCAGGGCAAGTCGGGCCTGCGTACCTGGCTGGTCTCGATCCTCAAGCGCAAGATCGCGGACGTATATCGGCTTGCCGCTTCGCGACCGATGGGCCGGGCAGGCGTGTTTGAAGAAGACTTTGCCTCCGCCGAGGAAAACCTGTTCGCCGAAGCCGACCGCGAATGGCGCGAAGGACTCAGCGACCCGCGCGAGGAAATCGAACGCAGGCAACTGGCCGCGAGCCTGATGCACGCCGTCGAGAATCTGCCCGCGCGCCAGCGCGACCTGTTCGTGCTGGTGCACATGCACGGCTACAGCGGCTCGGAAGTCGCCGCCCGCTCGGGGCTCACGCAAAGCAACCTGTGGGTGATGCTGCATCGCGCCCGCAAGGTGCTGCAAGCCCAGCTGCAACACGCCTACTGTTAAACCAGCTGTCGCCGAAGCCCCTGCGCCACGCTCGCCGCGGCATCACAGGGAACCCTCACCGTAAAAATGACTCCATGAAAAAGAAGACGGTCTTCCTGTTGCTGAACGACCCGGACAACGCCCGCTTTTGGGCCAATGCGCTTGCTTCGCAGGACCTCCATGGCGCGGAGCTGCGCGCGCCGCCCGGGGAAATGATCCACGCCTTGAAGGCCGACATCCGTGTCGATGGCGCCAGCGCCGTCATCGCCGATTTGCCGCGCCTGATCGCCGAAGGCGTCGACGCCGCCAAACTGGCACGCTGGCTGGCCGACCGCCACGCCGGCATGGTGTTGTTCGTGCGCCTGCCGCAACGCATTCTCGTCAGCCAGCAGGAACAGGCATGGGCGCGCGGCAACGACATCGCCGGCGTGCTGGGCGGCGTCAGCACCGCCTCGCTCGCCGACACCCTGCTGCCGTCGCTTTCGCGCGTGGCGCGGGTGTTGGGATCCGCGGACGCCCGCCACGAATCACTGGAACAATACCTGCGCGTATTGAACGTGGCCCCAGTGGAGGACGAAGATGCGGCCCTGTCGCAAACCTTCGCCGCCTTGCGATCCTTGCATATGTCGGTCGCGGAAGCCGCCGAACTTGCCAGGCGCATGCGCGATTTCAACGGCGTACCGTCTACCGACCGCAACTACCGCGGCAAGACCTACCGAGGCTGCTTTATCGCTTCCGACGCCGTCGCATGGCTGATGGCGCGCCGGCGCATGACGCGCCCTCAGGCGGTCGCCGCCGGCATCGCCATGCAGGGGCTGGGCCTCATCCACCATTCGGTGCGCGAACAAGTTTTCCAGGACGGCTTCTACTATTTTCGCTTCGACGGCGACGCCGAAACTCTCGACGCGATCGACCTGTCGAATGTGGTCGAGGAAATGCGCGGCAACAACCCGGTGCCGATCGACAACCGCACCTGGCTCGGCAAGACTTACCCGAATTGCCTGATCGGCAGCGAAGCCGTGGATTGGCTGTGCGCGCGCTATCGCCTCGGCATCGGCGAGGCCGAGTGCATCGGCCAGCGCCTGATCGATCTGGGCATCCTTCACCACGTCACCGACGACCACGGCTTTACCGACGCCAACTTGTATTACCGGTTTTATCGCGACGAGAATTGATTGCGCGGGGGTGTTGCTTTCATTGGACCGTTCGCAACCCGCTTGCCAGGCCTTCGCCGATCCAGCGCTTCAACAAGCCGATGGCGCGCATCGGCACATCCTGTTCGGCGTGCCACCGCAACAGCCCTTCGCAGAGGCCGGCAAATGTGTTCCCCGCGCTAGCGGACTGCAGCGCCCACGCCTCGTCTGCCTCCAGCGAACGAAAGTAGGTCACCAGCTCGCGTCGCCACACGATCCAGGTGGCCGCTTTTTCGCCCCTCAGCGGTTGCGGCAGCTCCGCCTTTGCGTGATCGGCCTGCCAAAATGCCGCCACGTTGGCACGCAAGTTCAGAACCTGCAGCGATGGCTGGAAGTCCACGACCATCTCCGGCCAATCTTCGTCCGACACGGCGGCAAGAGCGGCGATTTCCACCACCGGCGCATCGGCTGCATCGTAGGCGAGGCTCATCGCCCATTCGAACGCCGCCATCTCCGCCAGCACCGGATTTTCCGCAAAGCGGGCATCCTCAATCAGGAAGGCGGGCAAATGCCGCCCAAACCAGCGTGCATTGGGCGAATCCGACGGGTGCGCGGCGATGTAGGCGAGTGCGATGGTCTGGAACAACGCATCTCCGGCCAGCGCGCGCAACGCCGGGTAATCGGCGTCCAACACCTCGGTCAGGCGCGAACAATAGGCGTTGGCGTAGATGGCGAGGCGCGCCGCCGCGTCGACGCGCGGGCCGGACCGGATCGAACCTTCGATGCCCGGTGTGTGCGCCAGAATGAAGTCCTGAAATTGCTGCTGGAGCGTGGAGGTCGCGCTCACGCCGCTTTCCTTAGTCCGCAAGCGCCCGCCGCCACTTCGCGCGCACGGCCCAATTCGGTCAGCAGTTCCG
>CAZCKI010000041.1:10247-12885 GCA_964498815.1 uncultured Burkholderiales bacterium | reverse complement strand
TTTTGATCGCCAGCATCGACCGGCGCCGAGAAATTGCAGGTGAGGAACGCCACCGGGTGCTGCAGCTCGCACCGGCCGGACGCGTCGACGCGGGTCCGGCGATTAATGGCGTCGTCCATCCAGGCGCCGCCGCGCTTGTCCTTGCGTGCGTACAAATCGAGATAGAACTGGCCGATCAGGCTGCCGTCGGCGTGGACCACGTTGTAAAAGCGCGCGTCGCTGTGCCAGGTTTCGCCTGCGGCCGGCTGCATGGTGACGCCGTACAAGGTTTCAACCACCCGGAAAAGCCCGGCCATGACTTGCGCCTCGGGAAAGTACTGCTTCACTTCGGTGTCCGAGAAGGCGTAGCGTTGCTGACGCAGCTTTTCCGAGACGTAGGCCACATCCCAGGCGGCCACGTCTGCCATATTGAGTTCGGCGCGGGCAAACTCGGTCAGCTCGCGCCAATCCTGCTCGGCAAACGGCTTGGAACGCGCCGCCATTTGCTCGAGAAAGCCGATCACCTCTGCGGGATTCTCCGCCATCTTGGCGGCAAGCGACACCTCGGCGTAATTGCCGAATCCCAGCAAAGCGGCCGACTGCGCGCGCAGCGCCAGGATGCGCGCCATCACTGCGCCGTTGTCCCACGCCGGATTGGCGCCGAGGTCGGAGGCGCGTGTCGCGTAGGCGCGGTAGATGCGCTCACGCAGGGGATGAAAATCGGCGTACTGCATCACCGGCAGATAGCAGGGCATTTGCAGCGTCAGTTTCCAGCCGGGCAGGCCGTCGGCTTCGGCGGCGGCGCGCGCGGCGCCCTTCACATCGTCCGGCAGCCCGGTCAGCTCAACCTCGTTCTGGATGTGGCACACATACTCATTGGTGGCGTCGAGCAGGTTGTCGTTGAACTTCGACATCAGCGTGGAAAGTTCTTCCTGGATCGCCTGGAACTTGACCTTGTCTTCAACCGACAGTTCCGCACCGCCGAGGCGAAAATCGCGCAGCTCGTTGTCGAGCACGCGAACCTGTTCCGGCGTCAGCGCGAGCTCGGCCGCGCGCGCGTGGAGCTGTTTGTATTTTGCGTACAGCGTCTCGTTTTGCGATAGCCCCGTCCAGTATTGCGTGATGCGCGGCAGCTCGCCGTTGTAGGCTTCGCGCAGGGCAGGCGAATTGACCACCGCGTTCAAATGTCCGACCACAGCCCAGGACCGCGACAGGCGTTCGTTGGCGTCATCGAGCGGGGTGACGAAGCCGGTCCAGTCCGGCGGTGCGGCATCGCCGCACAACTTCGTCACGACCGTATTGGCTTCGTCGATCAGGTGACCGATGGCAGGCGTTACCTGCGCAGGTGAAATCGTCGAGAAACGCGGCAGGCCGGAAAAATCAAGCAAGGGATTCATAAGCAATTCCAATCAACGGGCGAGGGGCCCAACCATCCCGCGCGTGCGATCACGCGGAAAAAACGATCTTTCCGTCCACCAGCGTGTGAATAACGCGACCCTGCAATTCGCGCCGCAGCCACGGCGTGTTCTTGCCCTGGCTCATCAGCGTATCCGCCGCGATGGCGCGAAATGCCGACGGGTCGAACACGCACAGATCCGCAGGCGCGCCGACGTCGATGCGCCCGCCGGCAATCCCCAGCAAGCGCGCCGGGTCGCTGCTGATCTTTTGCAACGCAAACGGCACCTTGACGCCCGCGCCCTCCGCCCACTTCAGCGTCAGCGGCAGCAGGGTTTCGAGACCGGAAGCGCCGGAGGCGGCTTCGCCGAACGGCACGTTCTTCTCGTCCTCGTCGAGCGGCGTGTGGTCGGAACAGATGGCGTCGATGACACCGTCGATGACCGCGCGCGACAGCGCATCGCGATCGGTCGGACTGCGCAGCGGCGGCGAAAAGCGGTATTGCGGATCGAAGTGGCCGATGTCGCGATCGGTCAGCAGCAGGTGGTGCACGCACACGTCGGCCGTCAGCGGCAATTTTTTCGCCTTGGCTTCGCGCACCAGCGCGACGCCCGCCGCACTCGACAGGCGCGCCAGGTGCACGCGCGCACCGGTATCCTGCATCAGCGTGACGATGGTGCCGATGGCGACCGTTTCCGCCGTCACCGGGATGCCGGCGAGCCCCAGGCGCGTGGCGACTTCGCCGTCGTGCGCGATGCCATCCCTGGCCAGGAAAGCATCCTGCGGACGCAGCCAGACCGTGTATCCCCAGGTGGCCGCATATTGCATGGCGCGGTACAGCACATTGGTATCGGTGATGGCGTGTTCGGCCTGGAAGAATCCGATGCAGCCGGCTTCGCTCAACTCCACCATTTCGGCGAGCTTTTCGCCTTTCAAACCCAGCGTCAACGCGCCGAGCGGATAGACGTGCGACTGGTGCAGCGTGGCGGCGCGCCGGATCAGCATTTCCACCAGCGCCGGCTCATCGAGCGGCGGATCGGTGTCGGGCGGGCACACCAGCGAGGTGACGCCGCCGGCGACTGCCGCCTGCAATTCCGATTCGAGGGTCGCCTTGTATTCGAAACCCGGCTCGCGCAGGCGCGCCGATAAATCGACCAGGCCCGGGCAAACGATCTTGCCGGCCGCGTCGATGATCTTGTCCGCCTTGAACCCGGCCGGCGCCTTGTCGATAGCGGCGATCTTGCCGGCGTCGATAAACAGCGCC
>CAZCKI010000041.1:0-10237 GCA_964498815.1 uncultured Burkholderiales bacterium | reverse complement strand
TCAGGCGGCCGTTTTTGATTTCGATTTTCATGCGGCCACCATCGCCATCACCGCCATCCGCACCGCGATGCCGAAGGTCACCTGCGGCAGGATCACACTTTGCCTGCCGTCGGCGATGTTGGAATCGATTTCCACGCCGCGGTTCATCGGCCCCGGGTGCATCACGATCGCATCCGGCTTGGCTTTGGCGAGCTTCACCGCAGTGAGGCCGTAGCTCTTGAAAAATTCGTGCGCCGAAGGCAACAAGGGTCCCGCCATGCGCTCGTTCTGCAATCGCAGCATGATTACCACGTCGCAGCCTTCCAGTCCGCGCGCCATATCGTGATGCACCGAAACCCCCATGCGCGCGGCCTCGGCCGGGATCAGCGTTTTCGGCCCCACCACCCGCACATCGGGACAGCCGAGTGTGGTCAGCGCGTGGATATTGGACCGCGCCACGCGCGAATGCAGCACGTCGCCGACGATCGCGACTGACAGATTGTGAAACGATTTCTTGTAGTGGCGAATCGTGTACATATCGAGCAGGCCCTGCGTCGGGTGCGCGTGGCGGCCGTCGCCGGCGTTGACCACGGCGATGCCCGGTTTCACGTGCTGCGCGATCAGGTGCGCGGCCCCGGATTGCGAGTGGCGCACGATGAACATGTCGGCGTCCATGGCGGCAAGGTTGTCGATGGTATCGAGCAGGGATTCGCCCTTGCTGGTGCTGGAGGCGCCGATATTCAGGTTGATCACATCCGCCGACAGGCGCTTGGCGGCGATCTCGAAGGTGGTGCGGGTGCGCGTCGAATTTTCGAAAAAGAGGTTGAACACCGATTTGCCGCGTAAGAGCGGCACCTTCTTCACTTCGCGCTCGCCTACGCTGACGAACTGGTCGGCGGTTTCGAGTATTTTTTCGACGATGCTTTTCGGCAGGCCCTCGGTGGTGAGGAGGTGGCGCAAGCCGCCGTTGGCGTCGAGTTGCAGGTGTGGCGTCACTTGCGCTCCTGGATGTCAAATCGTAGGCGGCCGTCTTCCTGTTGCAATACCAGCTCGTCCTTTGCCGTCAGCGACAGCGTCGCGCCGACAAAGTCCACCGCGAACGGCAGCTCGCGCCCGCCGCGATCGACCAGGCAGGCGAGCTGCACACGCCCCGGCCGGCCGAAATCGAACAGCTCGTTCAGCGCCGCGCGCACCGTGCGGCCGGTGTGCAATACGTCGTCCACCAGCAGGATGTCGCGACCGTCGATGGCAAACGGCATGTCGGTCGATTTTTTCTGCGGGTGCAGGCCCCGCGTCGAAAAATCGTCGCGGTGCAAGGTGACCGCCAGCGTGCCGAAGGCGTGCGCGCCGCCGAGTTTTTTCCGCAGGTGCTCGGCCACCCATACGCCGCCGGAATGAATGCCGACGATGGCGGTGTCCGGCGGCAACGCGCCGATACGCGAAGCCAGCGTGTCTAGCAAGGCTTCGGCGTCAAGCTGCATGGGAGCCTCCGGCGTTGCTGGGGTCGTCGAACCAGGCTTGCAGGATCACCCGCGCGGCGACCGCGTCGATCGAGGCCTTTTGTGCGCGGCCACTCACCCCCTTGGCCGCGAGTTGCGCCGAGGCTTCGGCCGAAGACAAATGCTCGTTCACGTAATCGACCGGCAGCTTGAATTGCTCTTTCAGGCGATTGCCGAACTTGCGCACCGCCGGCATCAGCTCGTGCGGGCGGCCATCCTCGTGGGTCGGCTCGCCGACCACAAAGCGCGCCGGCTGCCATTCCTTCACCAGGTGGCGAACCGCGGCAAGCCGTGCCGTGTTGGCTTCCGCTTCGATGGTGGTGAGCGCCTCGGCGGTCGCCGTCAGGGTGTTACCGACCGCGACACCGATGCGCCGTTCGCCGAAATCGAAGGCCATGACAGTCTCGCTCATGCGTGCCCCGCCACTTCGGAGAGGTTGCCAAAATCTAGGCCCAGCTTTCCCATCGCCGCCGGCAAGCGTTCCTCCGCCGGCAGGTCGAACATCACTTCGGGGTCGGCCTCCACGGTGAGCCAGCCGTTGCGCTTGATTTCGTCTTCGAGTTGCCCCGGCGCCCAGCCGGCATAACCGAGGGTCACGATCACGCGCGAGGGTCCGCCGCCGCCCGCCATTGCTTCCAGGATGTCCTTGGAAGTGGTGAGGCCGATTTCGCTGTCGATTTTTAGCGTAGAGTTCCAGTCACCCAGCGGCTGGTGCAGCACAAAGCCGCGATCGATCAGCACCGGCCCGCCGAAGTAGACGTTTTCCAGCCGCATCGCCTCGTCCTGCAAGGCGATATCGACCTGCTCGAACAGTGTGCCGAGCGTCAGGTCGATCGGCTTGTTGACCACCACGCCGATGGCACCCTTGTCGGAATGCTCACACAGATACGTGAGTGTTTTGGAAAAATACGGATCGGCCATGCCGGGCATGGCGATCAGGAAGTGATTGGAGAAATTGATGGAAGACATCCAAGCTGGCATTCTACCGGGTTGCAAGTTGGCCCGCTATGACCGACTTCACTTTTTGACATGACTTCTGCCCTGTTTTGGTTCCGTCGCGACCTGCGCGACCACGACAACGCCGGCCTGTTCCACGCCCTCAAGTCCGCCGACGCCGTCTACTGCGTATTCGTGTTCGACCGCGACATCCTGCGCGAGTTGCCGACCAAGGCCGACCGGCGCGTCGAATTCATCTGGGAATCGGTGGCGCAACTGAAAGCCGCCTTGCAGCAAGCGGGGGGCGATTTGATCGTCCGCCACGCTGCCGCCGTGAGCGAAATACCGGCTCTGGCGAAACAACTGGGGGTGACGGCCGTACACGCCAACGAAGACTACGAGCCCGCCGCGCGCTCGCGCGATGAGGCCGTCGCGGCGGCGCTAGAAAAGTCCGGTATCGCCTTCCACGCCTGGAAAGACCAGGTCATTTTCGCCAAGGACGAAGTGCTCACTCAGGGCGGCACGCCGTTCTCCGTTTTTACACCGTACAAGAACGCCTGGCTGAAACAGCGCACCGACTTTCACTTCCAGCCCTACCCGGTCTGGAAATACGCGCACTCGCTGGCCGAGCCTCCCTTCGATGCCGCATTGCCGACGCTGGAAGGCATGGGCTTTCGCCGCACCAATATCCAGTCGCTGCTGCCGCCCGGCATGGCCGGCGCCAATAGCCTGCGCGACGACTTCATCGAGCGCATGGAGCGCTATGCCGACACCCGCGATTACCCGGCGGTCAAGGGCGGCTCACTTCTCTCCATGCACAATCGCTTCGGCACCATTTCCATCCGCGAGCTGGCCGGCATCGCCTGGGCCGAGACCTTGCGCCGCAAGAACGAAGGCGCCGAAACCTGGCTCAGCGAGCTGATCTGGCGCGATTTCTACTTCCAGGTGCTGTGGCACCACCCGCACGCCGCCACCTCGGCCTTCAAGCCCGAATACGATGCGATTAAATGGCCCGGCAAACCGGCCCACTTCAAGGCCTGGTGCGAAGGCCGCACCGGCTACCCGATCGTCGATGCCGGCATGCGCCAGCTTAACTTCACCGGCTTCATGCACAACCGCCTGCGCATGATCGTGGCGAGCTTCCTGGTGAAAGACCTGCTGGTCGACTGGAAGAAGGGCGAGCAATACTTCGCCGAACACCTCAACGACTTCGATCTCGCCGCCAACAATGGCGGCTGGCAGTGGGCCGCCTCCACCGGCTGCGATGCGCAGCCCTACTTCCGCATCTTCCACCCGGTCACCCAGTCGGAAAAATTCGATCCGCAGGGCGCCTTCATCCGCCGCTACGTGCCGGAAATGCGCGGCGTGCCCGACGACCATTTACATTCGCCGTGGAACATGACGCCGCTCGAACAACAAGCCTGCAACGTCATCATCGGCGAGGACTACCCGGCGCCGATCGTCGATCACGCGTTGCAGCGCGACAAGGCGTTGGCCCTGTACAAATCTGTTAAGAGCGACTGACTTCCTGTTCGTCGACGCGCATGCTCCGATAGACGAACCATGCCGCCAGCGCGCCTGCCACCTGCGCCAGCACGAACATCGGCGTGTCGATGGCACGAATGCCGGCGAAGGTATCGGTCAGCGCGCGCGCCAGCGTGACGGCGGGATTGGCGAATGAGGTGGAAGCGGTAAACCAGTAGGCTGCGGTGATGTAGCTTGCCACCATCGCCGGAACTGCCGCCGAGCGCGCCTTTGCGCCGAACAGAATCACGTTGAGCAAGCCGAACGTCGCCACCAATTCGCTGAACCACTGCGCAGCGCCGGTGCGTACGTGTTGCGACGGCAGCCAAAGCGGCAACTCGAACATCAGGTGGGCGATCAGCACACCGACGATCGCCGCGGCACATTGCACGGCGACGTAGGCAATGGCATCCCGTCCTGCCAGCCGCCCATCGAGGTATTCGACCAGTGTCACCACTGGATTGAAGTGCGCGCCGGAAATGGGAGCGAACATCGTGATCAACGCAAATAGCGCGCAGCCGGTGGCGACCGAGTTGGCGAGCAGCGCGACGGCCGCGTTGCCGCCCGCGAGTCGTTCCCCCATGATGCCCGAACCGACGATGGCCACGAGCAACAGCGCGGTGCCGAGCGCTTCCGCGATCAACCTGGCGCGCAAGGAATGGGCGGCGACTGCGCTCATGCCGTTTCGCGTGCGATGCGTTTCAATTCGTTGGGCAAGGCGAGCCGCTCGAGTTTGTCCGGCGGCAGGTTCACCAGCAACTCAACGCGCCTGCGGATCGCGTGAAACACGAGGTCGAAAGCGTGGCGCTTGTCGTCGTCGCTGCCTTCGGCAGCGGCCGGATCCGGGAAGCCCCAGTGCGCAGTCGCAGGATGTCCCGGCCAGATCGGGCAGGCTTCGCCGGCGGCGTTGTCGCAGACGGTGATGATGATGTCCATCTGCGGAGCACCCGCTACCGCGTATTCATCCCAGCTTTTCGAGCGCAGGTGTTCGCGGGCGTAACCCAGTGCCTCGGTCTTTTCGATGGCGAACGGGTTCACCTTGCCGGTCGGTTGGCTGCCGGCGCTGAAGGCGCGGAAGCGGCCCTTGCCCAAGGTGGAAAGCAGCGCTTCTGCCATCACCGAGCGCGCCGAATTGCCGGTGCACAGGAACAGCGTGTTGTAGACACGATCAGCCATTGCAGCAGGCGGCCTTGGCGGGCGTTGCTTCGGCTTTGCTCGGTGTCGGGCAACACGATGTCGCGCATCCTGCGCCCTCGCCTGTGTCCGCACCTTCCGCGCCGGCCGCACCCTTGTGGGAATCTTCTCCGTAAAACGGGATCGAATCGAGCGAACGGAAACTTTCCCAGGCGATGCCGGCTGGGTCCTGCACCCAATATTTGTCCGACTTGGCGTAGCAGCAATTGGCGCCTTTTTCGGCGGTGATGGCTGTGTCTGCGGTTTGCAGACGGGCGTGGATTTCCTCGAGCTCGGTGTCGGAGTCGGCCTGGAATCCCAGGTGATTCACCCCCTGCTCGGCGGCCCGCTCGGAGATGGCGAAATTGACGCGCGGGTCGTCGAGCATCCATTTGGCGTAGTCGGGCTTTTGCACGTTCGGCTGCTGGCCGAACAGGGCGGAATAGAAGCGGGTGCTCTGCGCGAGATCGGCAACGGCCACGTGGACGTGAAAGCGTTTCATGATTTCTTCCTTTTGGTGATCGAAGATTTGGGCGCGCAGTCCGGCGCGCAAGCGGCTATGGACGGTGAACAGGAACTGCCGGCGCAGCAGTTCTCGGTAAGGTAGGCGATGATCCCGTTCATAGTTTCGAATTGGGCCGAGTAGATGATCGAGCGGCCTTGCGGCGTCGCGATGGTGAGCCCGGCGTGGGTCAGCTCTTTCAGGTGAAACGAAAGCGTTGCATTGGCGAGCCCCAGTTTTTCGGCGATGGCGCCGACCGGCATGCCGGCCGGTCCCGCTTCCACCAGCAGGCGGAAAATAGCCAAACGGGTTTCTTGAGCCAAGGCCCCCAGGGCGGCGATCATGTGTTTTGTTTCCATATTTCTAATATTATCGAAATAAAGCACGTTTGTCAACACCCGCTGTCCAAGGCCTATGCAAGTTTTTTTCCGGCCCGGCGACTGATAGAGTGCCAGTCCGGCGTCATCCACGCCGCCATTACCTCCGTATTCCCTACACCAACCCCACTGCCTCCAACATGAAAATTCTCGCCTCGCTGTTCGCCGCCCTCGCCCTCTTCACCGGTGCAGCTTCCGCCCAATCCGCCAAGCCGCTGGAATTCGGCGTCGGCCTGTTCCAGCCCGACAAGGAAAAGAACGATTCCACCTACGCGCCGCTGGCGATGTACCTCTCCAAAAAGCTCGGCCGCGAGGTGCGGCTACGCACCGTCGATACCTGGGAGGGCCTCGCCAAGTCGCTCGCTTCGGGTGAAACCGATATGGCGCTGATGGGGCCGTGGGGCTATGTACTGGCCAATCACCAGGCCGGTGCGGAAGTGGTCTCCACCATCCTCTACGACGGCAAGCCCGAGTACTTCGCCATCATGGTGACTGGGCCCCAAAGCGGCATCAAGGGCATCGACGACATGAAGGGCAAGACGTTTGCCTTCGGCGACAAGGGCTCGACCTCGGGCTATCTCATCCCCTCGCACGAATTCTTCAAGCGCGGGCTCGAACCGGACAAATATTTTTCCAAAGTCACCAACACCAAGCACCAGACCATCGAACTGCAGATCACCCGAGGCGAACTCGACGCCGGCGCCGATTACAACCGCAACCGCGACGCGATGATCGAGCAGGGACTGATCAAGGCGTCCGACAGCCGTATCGTCTGGACCTCGGCGCCGCTGCCCAACGACGCCTTCGCCGTTTCCGCTGATCTCGCCAAAGACAAAGCCTTCACCGCCAAGCTCGCCAAGGCGCTGGAGGATCTGGGCGGTGAGTTGAAGAATAACAACCTGCTGCTACCCAACCACTACACCGGCTTCGTGACCAAGAACAACGCCTACTACGCGCCGATCAAGGATGCGGCGTTGGCGATGGGCTGGTTGATGCCGGTGAAGAAGTAGCTGAAATGTCATCCCCGGCTTCAATCATGCCGGGGCAGGCTCTGAGCGGAGCGAAGGATCTCATCCCGGCGCACAATGGCCCAATTCAAACGGATGAGATCCTTCATTTCATTCAGGATGACAGTGTGTAATTAGCCACAGTCCTCACAAGAAGCAAACCGCCGATATTCATGACCACCGCCGCCGCCGCAATCAAAGCCGCACGCCCGCGCACCCTCATTGCCGGCTTTTCCAGCCGCCGAAATGTCTGGCTGCTGGTGCTCTACGTGCTGCTGGTCGCGACTTGTGTTGCGAGCCTGATTGATGCCGGTGATTTTTCCTTCGGCCGCAAGCCCTGGCAAAATCTGGTCACCACCGCCGGCGAACTTTCGCAGCCGAGTTTTCTGAATCTCTGGTTTGGTAATCCCCAGCTCGAATACCGGGCGGACGACGGCCGCGTGTTGCGGGTGGAAGACCAAGTCGCCACCGAAGCGAAGTTCTTGGCCAACCTCGGCGGCGCGGTCTGGACCACGCTCAAGATCGCCACCCTCGGTTCGCTGCTGGCCGCCATCCTCGGCGCGCCGCTCGGTTTCCTCGCCGCCAACAATATGCACGTGCCGAAGCCGATGCAATGGCTCGCCAAACTGGCCCTCGACTGCGCGCGCTCGATCCACACGCTGGTGTTCGGCCTGCTGTTGGTCGGCATTATCGGCCTCGGACCGATGGCGGGCATCCTCGCCATCGCGCTGCACTCGATGGGCACCTACGGCAAGCTCTACGCCGAGGCGATCGAGACGCTCGACATGCGGCCGATCGAAGCGGTGCGCTCCACCGGCGCGTCGCGCTCGCAGGTGTTCCTGTTCGCGGTGTGGCCGGCGCTGCTGCCGAATTTCCTGTCCAACCATCTCTACATCTGGGAATACAACATCCGCGATTCCACGGTGCTGGGCCTGATCGGCGCGGGCGGCCTCGGCCTGTTGGTGAGCGAGGCGGTATCGCTGTTCCAGTGGGGTCGGCTCTCCACGCTGCTGATCGCCATCGTCCTGATGGTGGTCGCCTTCGACGCGCTTTCGCGCAGGATTCGTCAAGCTGTTTTGTAAAGCGGGTTCATCCCTTGCATTGCCAGTAAAGCGCCAAAAAGTGATTTTTTGGCGCTTTTTCATTGCAAAAACCGCGTTACGAATGAAGGGCTTGGAATAAACAATGGCATGTATCCCCTGACGACAAGTTGAGGCTATCGTCGTCGCGCTTTATGAATACAAACTGTTCACTTGACGGCAAATTCCGGGCGCGCAAAGGATTCCAGAAAGCCGCACACCGAACAACGGAAGGTACCGACTGGAACGCACTTTTCCTCTGGTACTCTCGTAATAGTCCAGAAAGCCTTATGCGGCGCTCCCTCAACCCAGTTGATGACACGATGCCCGCCTCCATCCGCCCGGTCGAAGATGAACCCCTGCACCATCTCGCCGTTGCATTTGGGGCACTGAATCGCTTCTGTACTCATGCTCAAATCTCCGGAAAAGGAATTGGAAGAAAGTCTATCAGGCATTAAAAAAAGCCGCTAGTTAGGCGGCTTCGTTTCTATTCTTTATCGATATATTCGCCCCCTGCAATGGCTGCGCGCGGATTGCCCCAGAGGAATTAACGCAGAATCGCGCGCAACACGCCAGCGAATGGTGTGGACAAATTTGCTTGACCCTTTCGCCGACGCTCGCGCGCACAAACCGCCTGATTTGTCCTTTCGTTTCCCACCCGAACAGGTAGGGTGTTTTGCGCATTTCCCACCCAACCGGGTGGGTTACTTTCGCCGGTCTGTCGCATAGATTGGGCGGGTGCGCGCTGCGCACGCACGGGAGACATCGAACAACTCACTTTCACTGGGAGAAACACATGACAACGGATTCCAAACCTTCAAGATGGCTGGCGACGGCCGGCCGACCCCGGCTCGGCATCGTCGCTTTGTTGGGCGCAGCAATGATTTCGTATTCGTTCCTGAGCACCGACGTCAATCAGGTTTCCGCCGCCGCACCGAAGGCGCCGGCGAGACTGACGGCCAGCACCAACGGTGTGCCGCCAGCCGCGGCGGCGGAGTATGCGTGGTACCTCTTCTCGGTGGCCATGGCGCCCTCGCCCGGACAAGCCAATCCGCTTTCATTTGAGAACTGGACCGAGCAGTGCTCATTCAGCCCGCTGATGCCAAATACTTGCAGCGCTCCGACACCACCGACCGGCGCTGCGGCGGCAACAAAAGGCAAGAAGCCTGTACGCAAAGCTCACGGCAGTGCCTTGCAACAAAAACTCGCCCCACCGAAAAGCGCGGCCGGCAGTCCGGTTAGCAGCCCTGCCGGGTGCTCAACGCTGGGAACCGGTCCAAGCTATCCCAAGGTCACCGTACCCGCCCTGGCAGGGCAGACGTTTTGCGAGGAAGTCTTCGCGAGCCCCGACGAAGCCGCGTTCATCAATACGAATGGCCTGACGACACTTACGGGGCAGAAGAACTTTGCGATGGGCAAGAACCTTTCCATGCCATGGACGTCGGTCGAAATCAAGGCCGACTGGATTTCACAAGGCTCACTAACCGCCTGCAGCAGCCCGACCGTGTACATGGAAATCATCCAGTTTGAAGGGCAGAACGCCGCTTGCTACGCCTTGGTGGGCATCCACATTTCTTCCAAGGTGCTGCCGGACTGGCTATGGGCGACGTTCGAGCCCATTAATGCGGTCACCAACCCCAATCGGTGCAACCCGAACCTGTACGACACCTGCTTCGACCCATGGGGCACCAACTCCGCCGTTCCCTACGGGCCCGGCAACCCAGCCGCGCAAAGTCCGGCCTTGGCTGCCGCCATGAAGGGCGCGGGTCTCCCGGCGGTATTCAACAACTACTTCCTGACCGGCGCACAGACGCAATTTGTCGATGCGAACAACAAACCCATCCCGCTTGGGAATTCGTTCGTTGAATATTGGGCCGGAGTGAAGCCGGGCGAGGCATCCTGCATCACTTGCCACTCCTACGCGATCATGAACCCGACCACCACTCCGCCAACCGGAGCCGCCCAAGGTTTCCCCCCAAGCGGCAAGGGAACCGGCCTGGGTGCAACCGTGCAGGCCGGCAATATACAGCAGGACTTTTCGTGGATGCTGGGATTTATGGCGCCGGCAGCGCCGACGGCAGCTGCGAAGAAGAAATAGGTGGTGTTCGGCGATTGTTGAGGTGAATCCTGCGCGAGACGGTAGCTGATATCCGTCTCTCGC
>CAZCKI010000040.1:8599-12915 GCA_964498815.1 uncultured Burkholderiales bacterium | reverse complement strand
CCGGAATCCAGTCCAATCCATCGATCAAGATCTTGGGTGGACTGGGTCCCAGCCTATGACCGCAGGAAATCCCCGTTGGACGCTGGGACGACGGGGGTTTTCAAACGACGATGGTTTGTTTTTCGCCCGCCGCGCGTGCACGTATTTCGCCGATGGCAAACACCGTCTCACCTGCCGCCTTCAAATGCGCCATCGCCGTATCCGCATCCGCCTTCGCCACGATCACCACCATGCCGATGCCACAGTTGAAAGTGCGCGCCATTTCCGCGTCGTCGACCTTGCCGTGTTCCTGCAGCCAGGCGAACACCGGCGGCGCCTGCCAGGCCTTGCGATCGATTACGGCGGTGGTTGCCTCCGGCAACACGCGCGGAATGTTTTCAGTAAGACCGCCGCCGGTGATGTGCGCCATGCCCTTCACCGGCAGGGTGGCCATCAGCGACAGCAGCGGCTTTACATAGATGCGCGTCGGCGCCAGCAAGTCCATCGCCAGTTGCTTGTTTTGCGCGGCGTGCAAATCCACACCGGAGCGTTCGATGATCTTGCGGATCAGCGAGTAGCCGTTCGAGTGTGCGCCGGACGATTGCAGTCCCAGCACCACGTCGCCGGGGAGGATGGTTTGCCCGGTGATAATGGCATCGCGCTCCACCAGCCCCACCGCAAAGCCCGCCAGGTCGTATTCGCCGGCCGGATACATCGAAGGCATTTCGGCCGTCTCGCCGCCGATCAGCGCGCAGCCGGCCAGTTCGCAACCGTGCGCGATGCCCTTGACCACATCGGTCGCCACCGCCACATCGAGCTTGCCGCAGGCGAAGTAATCGAGAAAGAAAATCGGCTCGGCGCCCTGCACCAGGATATCGTTCACGCTCATCGCCACCAGGTCCTGGCCGACGGTGTCGTGCTTGTTCAAATGAAAGGCGAGTTTCAGCTTGGTGCCCACGCCGTCGGTGCCGGAGACCATCACCGGGTTCTTGAATTTCTTCGAAACCTCCACCAGCGCGCCGAAGCCGCCGATGCCGCCCAACACTTCCGGCCGCATGGTTCGCTTGGCGAATGGCTTGATGTTTTCGACCAATTGGTCGCCCGCATCGATATCGACGCCGGCATCTTTGTAGGTCAGGGGGGAAAGCGAGGAGGTCATGGCGGAGTGCACCGGGAAATACGGTAGGATGAAATTCCTGAGACCCGAATTTTATCGGAAATGCACCGTCACCGCCCCAGTTCCACCGACGTTCCGCGCTTTTTGCAGCGCATGCGAGCGCGTGCCGATGCCGCCGGCGCCTGGCGTCTCGATGCGCGCACCGCCACCTGGTGGCTGACCGGCGCCGTGTTCGCGCTGCTGCTGTGGCTGCTGGCGCCGATCCTGGCGCCGTTCCTCGCTGCCGGCATCCTCGCCTACATCCTCGATCCGCTGGTGCGCGCCTTGGCGCGGCGCGGCCTGCCGCGAACCGCGGGGGCGGCGCTGGCGGTGCTGGCGCTGATCTTCGCGGTGGTGCTGCTCTTCATCATCGTGCTGCCGCTGTTCGTGCAGGAATTCGGCCAGCTGGTGCAGCAGATCCCCGCCTTCGGCGAAAAGCTCAAGACCGATTTCGTACCCTGGCTCAATCAGCGCTTCGGCCTCGAGCTGGCACTCGATCCCGCCAGCCTCAAGCAACTGCTGACCGACAACCTGCAGGATGCCGGTGGCATCGTCCATAAACTGCTGTCATCCCTCAGCGTCGGTGGCATCGCCGTGTTCGGATTCCTGCTCAATGTATTGCTGGTGCCGGTGGTGTTGTTCTACCTGCTGTGCGACTGGCCGCGGCTGCTCGACTCGATCGACCGCCTGTTGCCGCGCGACCAGCAGGCGCGCGTGCACGACATCGCTGCGGAGATCGACTGCGTGTTGTCGGAGTTCCTGCGCGGGCAATTGTCGGTGATGCTGCTCATGTCGGTCGTCTATTTCACCGGTCTGTGGCTGGCCGGGCTCAAGTTCGCGCTGCCGGTCGGGCTCATCACCGGCATGCTGGTGTTCATCCCCTATCTTGGCAGCGGTACCGGCATCGTGTTGGGTACCATCGCGGCGCTGATGCAGTTTTTGCCGTCGATGCAGGGCGTGGTCTGGGTGTGGGTGGCGTTCGCCTTCGGCCAGGTGCTGGAAGGCACCATCGTCACGCCGCGCCTGGTCGGCAAACGCATCGGCCTGCACCCGGTGGCGGTGCTGTTCGCCTTGCTCGCCTTCGGCCAACTGTTCGGCTTCTTCGGTGTATTGCTGGCCTTGCCGGCGAGTGCCGCGCTGCTGGTGGGCTTGCGGCGGCTGGCGGCGCGCTATCGCAATAGCCGCTTGTATCGATCCTAGTTCGCGTGCATCGACACAAAGCTGCAGTAGGTCGCGACCGGTAGCGTAGGCGTGCCCTTGATCTGGAAAATGGCGTTGCGTCCGGCCCGTTCCGCGCCGGGGGCAAACAGCGGCAGCAACTCCTGGTGGTTGGAGCGACCCGCCACCAGTTTCGCGTCCACCACTTGCGCGGTCTTGGTATCGACGTGAAAGCGCAGGATCAGCTCCGCCTCGGCGCGCTGGCGCCACGCGATCGGCGGATAGGGGATGTTGGAAATCACATCGTTGCGGTTGGTCCACTCCAGCCATTGCGCGCCGGAGACTTTGCCGTCGGCGGGCTTGGCGGCTTCGTCCAGCCGCTGCATGGTCACCTTGCCGGCGTCGTCTTTCACCTGGAACACGAAGCGGTATTTGCCGCTCGCGGCAACCGGGTTGCACTCGCTGTCGACGAACACGAAGAACTGCCACAGTTCCAGCGCCTCGCGCACGGCGGCTTCGAAGGCGGGTCGCGGCGGGTCCGAGCGCAGGCTGCGGATTTCCTGCAATTCGCCGCCGTTATTGACCGTGATTTCGGTATCGACGTAGCCGCTGGCCTTCATCGGCAATTCGCTGTCCGGGTACGCCGGTCGCACGGCGATCTGCGGCTGCCCCTGCTTATGCCAATCGAAGGTAAAGAAGCCGTCCTTGCGCTGCCAGACGAAGCCGCGTTGCTGGGCGAAGGCGTGCCCCGCGCAACAGACCAACAACAGCGCGACGACGATGCGAGCCCGCACCCTACTGCCCCTTCAACAGCGCGATCGCTTCCTCGGTGCTGCGGCGCATGCGGTTGAAGGCCGTGCCGAGGACACCGATCTCGTCCTTGCTGACCGGCTTGAAGGCGGGGATCGAAAAATCACCGATCGACACCGCGTCGGCCTGCCTGGCCATTTCCGCCACCGGCCGCACGATCATGCGGTCCAGCATCAGGTTGAGCAGGATGAACACCGCCATGAATACCGTGCCGATCGAACTCATCAAGGTGGTGAGTGCCACGCGGGCGTTGTCCATCACCGGCGCCAGATTGACGTTCGCCATGCGCACACGGTTGCCGCCCGCGGCGTGAAACAGGCGCGCCACCACCAGACGCTTTTCGCCACCGGCCGCGGTGAACACTTCCGATACTTGATTGACGCCCATTTGAAAGCGCCCGGCCGCTTCGCCTTCGACGCCCGCTTGCGCGTCCTTTTGCGCGAATTCACGCACCGACATATCGGCCAGGCGCGAACCGAGGCCGGTCGCGACGCGCGGATCCAGGTTGGTAAACGAGGCCGTATCGACGATCACGCTGGCGGCGCGTTGCGCGTCGTCGAAAGCGGCGCGGTCCAGGTAGCGACCGGCCACCAAGGCGATGGTGACAAAACCGGCCGCGAACACCGCGACCAGTACCAGATTGAACTTGAGGCGCAGGCCCATGCAACTTCTCCCCGACGCGTGGCGGCAACGCCGCCCGGTCTGTTTTTGGAATGGCTAATACAAAAAAATTAGTGCGCAGCCCCGGCCATGTTTTCCTGCGCGCGCAAGCTGCTGAAAAACGAATCGCGCTCCTCGGCCGTACGCAGGTGCCCGGCGAGGCGCTCGAAGAATTCGCGCGAATTGGCGGCGGCACTGGCATAACGCCCGACCAGCACGCTCGCCAGAGGGCCGATGATGGGCGCCAGCGCCACTTCGCCGCGCTTCATCAGTTCCGGCGTCAGGGCGGTGGCGGGGCGGCCGCCGGTGCCGGCGGTGGCGACGGGTGCTGCCTTGCTCGCGGCGTGGCGGAAATCGCCGACGATGCGGGTGGCCTGCTTCAAAAAGAGTTCGCGCTTGCCCGGGTTTTCGATGTGGGTCGCGATCATTTTCACCGCTTCGCGCGGGTCGCTGGTGGTGCGGCTGGCGCGCTTGACGGTCGTGATCGAATAGGGCCCGAGATACGGCAGCAGGGCACGGGTCAATTCGGCAAGGAGCGCGGGATCGAGCTCGC
>CAZCKI010000040.1:0-8589 GCA_964498815.1 uncultured Burkholderiales bacterium | reverse complement strand
GTTATTCATGTCTGCCTGTTTTTGTTGTTCAAGCCATCGCCCTTTTTTAACGGGTGCCCCTCTTGGCAATTACACCCTAGGCGAGTGCCCTAGTTTATCGCATGTTTGGCGCAAACGGCGTGTGCAATACGGCACATTTTGGTCGCTTCTTTCGTTAATTTGCAAGATTTCACCAAGAGTCAGACCTTCCCTAGGTGACCTTTTGCCGGGTCTGGTACCTGGCCGCCTGCCAGGCGCCCGCCAGCATCACCTCGCGCAGCAGCGCCACCGCATCGAACAGATCGACAAAGCGCGTGTACAGCGGCGTGAAGCCGAAGCGCAGCAAATCCGGCTGGCGAAAATCGCCGATCACGCCGCGATCGATGAGGGCCTGCATCACCGCGTAGCCCTGCGCGTGCGAAAACGAGAGCTGGCTGCCGCGCGCCGCGTGCTCGCGCGGCGATACGCAGCGAAATCCGAATGCGCCGCACCGCTCGTCCATCAAGCGCCAGAAAAGATCGGACAGGGCCAGCGATTTTTGCCGCAGCGCCGCCATCGAAACGCCCTCGAAGGTATCGATGCCGCAATCCAGCGCCTGCATCGCCAGCACCGCGGGTGTGCCGCACAACATGCGGGCTATGCCGGGCGCCGGTTGGTAGTCGCCGGCAAAATCGAACGGCGCCCGGTGGCCGAACCAGCCGGAGAGCGGCGTCGCCATTTTGGATTGCAGCGATTTCTTGACATACAGGTACGCCGGCGCGCCGGGGCCGCCGTTGAGGTATTTGTAGCCGCAGCCGACCGCGAAGTCCGCGCCGTCCTTGTGTAAATCGACCGGCAGCGCGCCGGCGCTGTGGCTCAGGTCCCACAGGATGCGGGTGCCGGCCTTGCGCGCTTTGGCGTTGAGTGCCGCCATGTCGTGCACGCGCCCGCTGCAGTAATCCACCTGCGTGACCATCGCCACCGCCACCGTCTCATCCAGCGCGGCCGCCACGTCCTCGCCGTCCACCAGCTTCAGCGTAAAACGATCGCCCAGCAAGGCGATGAGGCCCTGCGCCATATAGAGATCGGTTGGGAAATTACCGCGCTCGGAGAGGATCACCTTGCGCCTGGCGTCGTTGCGCACCTCCGGAAGCGCAAGCGCTGCCGACAGCAATTTGAACAGGTTCACCGAGGTCGAATCGCAGGCGATCACTTCGTCGGCATCCGCACCCAGCAGGCGCGCGAGCTTGGCGCCGATGCGTTGGGGAAGGTTCACCCAATCGGCGCGGTTCCAGGAGCGGATCAAACCTTCGCCCCACTCGCGCTGCACCGCTTCGACTAGCCTGGCCATCGCCGCTTCCGGCAAAGCGCCCAGCGAATTGCCGTCGAGGTAAATCACGCCCTCCGGCAGACGAAAGCGGGCGCGTATCGGTGCGAGTGGGTCGGCCTGGTCGAGCGCTACGCAATCGGCGCGGGTCATGGTGGTTTTGCTCACAGCGGACTCCGCAGCACCGCGCGCACCGGCGAGGCATCTAGATTGGCGAGCTTCAGCGGCAGCGCGATCAATTCGTAGTCCCCGGGCGGCACGGCATCGAGGATCAGGCCCTCCAGGATCGCCATGCCGTGGCGCCGCACCGCGTGGTGCGCGTCCATGGTCTTCGATTCCTGCGGGTCCAGCGAAGGCGTATCGGTGCCGATCAGCCGCACGCCGCGTTCGGCCAGCCAGTTGATGGTGCTGTCCGCCACCGCGCGAAATTCGGCGTCCCATATATCTTGCGGCACCGAGGCATAGCTGCGCAGCAGCACGCGGGCGGGAAGGCCCTCGGCAAAATCGGCAAGCAGATCGGGCGTGATCGCGCCATGCGAGTCGCTGACGTCGATCACCCGGCAAGGGCCGAGATAGGGCAGCAGATCCACTTCGGCAATAGTGCGGCCCGCCGCGTCGTAATGCAGCGGCGCATCGGCATGGCTGCCGCTATGGGTGGAAAGGGTAAAGCGCGAGACGTTGACCGGGCATTCGGCGTCGAGCTGCCAGGTGCGCGCTTCGCTGAACTCGGTATCGCCCGGCCAGACCGGAAGGCCGGGACGCAGGGTTTGGGAGATGTCCCAGATTTTCATCGCGGAATTATAGGGGGGTTCTGGTCGTGTTCGGCGTTACCCGCAATTTCGACAAAAAAACAAATAATCGTCGTTCCCGCGCAGGCGGGAACCCAGTGGCTTTCGTCAAACGACACTGGGTTCCCGCTTTCGCGGGAACGACGGCATACCGCTATCATTCCCCCATGAATCCCGGCCCCCACCCGAACCTCTCCGAACCCTCACCCTGGATCACCCGCTTCGCCCCCATGGTCCCCGCCGGCGGCCGGGTGCTGGACGTGGCCTGCGGGGGTGGTCGCCATGCGCGCTTCTTTGCCGCACGCGGCCACCCGGTCGATGCGGTTGATCGCGATGCGGCGGCTTTTGGCGAGCCGGCCGAAGGCATCACCTTCCTTTGTGCCGACCTGGAGTCCCCTGCGGCCACTTGGCCCTATGACGGCCAACGCTTCGCCGCCGTCGTCGTCACCAATTACCTCTACCGGCCGCTACTGCCCACACTGGTCAAATCGGTCGCCCCCGGCGGCCTCTTGTTATACGAAACCTTCGCCCTGGGGAACGAACGCTACGGCAAACCCTCCAACCCGGACTTCCTGCTCACGCCCGGCGAGTTGCTGGAGGTGGTGCAGGGGAGGTTGAAGGTGCTGGCCTATGAGGATACCGAGGTCGATTCGCCGAAGCCGGCCATGGTGCAGCGCATCGCGGCGGTCCGCCCCGGCTGAATGGCAGGGCAATAGCTACAGGCACTCCGTGTAAGGTAAAATGCGCGATTCCGCACGTTCACCCAAGATTTCCCATTCATTCCATGTTGACCGGTAGCCTGGTAGCAATCGTCACCCCCATGCTGGCAGACGGCGCGCTCGATTTTGCGCGCCTCAAGTCGCTGATCGACTGGCATATCGCCGAGGGTACCGATGGCATCGTCGTGGTCGGCACCACCGGCGAATCGCCAACGGTCGATTTCGACGAGCACCGCTCGCTGCTGAAAGCGGCCGTCGAATACGCGGCCGGCCGCGTGGCTATCATCGCCGGCGCCGGCGGCAATTCCACCAAGGAAGCGGTGCACCTCACCGAGTTTGCCAAGCGCGTCGGCGCCGATTACGTGCTGTCCGTCGTGCCGTACTACAACAAGCCCACCCAGGAAGGCATGTACCGGCACTTCTGCGCCATCGCCGAAGCCACCGACATCCCGATCATCCTCTACAACGTCCCCGGCCGCACCGTCGCCGATCTCCACAACGACACCGTGCTGCGCCTGGCCCAGGTGAAAAACATCGTCGGCATCAAGGACGCCACCGGCAATATTGGCCGCGGCTCCGAGCTGCTGCGGCGGGTGCCGAAGAATTTCGCCGTCTACAGCGGCGACGACATCACCACGCTGGCACTGATGATGATGGGCGCCCACGGCGCCATCTCGGTCACCGCCAACGTGGCGCCGCGCCTGATGCACGAAATGTGCGCAGCCGCCCTCAAGAACGATCGCAGCAGGGCCATCGAGTGCAACAACAAACTGCTCGACCTGCACAGCCAGTTGTTTCTCGAATCGAACCCGATCCCGGTCAAATGGGCATTGCAGCAAATGGGCCATATCGAAGGCGGCATCCGCCTGCCGTTGACCCCGTTCGACCCGAAGTTTCACGCACCACTGCTGGCCGCGATGCGCGCGGCCGGCATCGTCGAAAAAGCAAAGGAAACCGCCTGATGTCGAAGTTGAAAATTGTTTCGGTACTCGTCCTCGGCAGCGTCGCGCTGTCCGGTTGCAGCTGGCTGCCCAGCTGGGTGCCCGGCCAGACCAATAAGCAGGCCGAGTACAAATCGCAGGGCGGCAAGGTCCCCACGCTGGAAGTCCCGCCGGATCTCACCACCCCGGTGGCCGACGACCGCTTTATCATCCCCGATCCGAAGGGCTCCACCAGCTACTCGACCTATAACCGCGAACGCACCGGCCAGGCCGCACAGCCGGTCGCGACCTCGGTGCTGCCCAAGATAGAAGGCGCCAAGATTGTCAAGGACGGCACCCAGCGCTGGCTCACCATCAATGTCGCGCCCGACCGGGCCTGGCTGGTGGCGCGCGATTTCTGGAAAGACACCGGCTTCCAATTGCTGCGCGAAACCCCCGAAGCCGGCATCATCGAAACCGACTGGGCCGAAAACCGCACCAAGATTCCGCAGGACATCATCCGCAACACCATCGGCCGCGTGTTCGACGGCCTCTATTCGACCGGCGAGCGCGACAAGTTCCGCACCCGCGTCGAAGCCGGCAGCGAACCCAACACCACCGACATCTTCATCAGCCACCGCGGCCTGCAGGAAGTACTGACCGACGACAAGAACTCCACCGTCTGGCAGCCGCGCGCCAACGACCCGGACCTGGAACTGGAAATGATGTCGCGCCTGATGGTGCGCTTCGGCATCAACGACAAGACCGTGCCCACCACCACCGCGGCCGGCGCCGCCGGTCCCGCCCGCGCCATGTACGACGCAGCCAAGGGCGGCAAGCTCACCGTCAACGAATCGTTCGACCGCGCCTGGCGCCGTGTCGGCCTGGCGCTCGACCGCATCGGCTTCACCGTCGAAGATCGCGATCGCTCCAAGGGCACCTTCTTCGTCCGCTACATCGACCCCGACTCCGATTCGCGCGCCAAGTCCGACCGCAAGTGGTACGACTGGATGCTGTTCTGGCGCAAGGACGAACCCGGCAAGCTGCCGCAGTACCGCATTTTCCTGGCCGAAGGCGGCGCCGCCGTCACCACGGTGGAAGTGCAAGCGCAGGACGGCAAGCCCGAGAGCCAGTCGGCTACCGCGAAGCGCATGTTGAGTTTGTTGCTGGAACAGTTGAAGTAAGACTGTTGCGGTAAATAAAAGACTTCCTCCCCCCGGCGACGGGGGGAGGGTAGGGAGGGGGGCGATGCTCGCAAGTGCGTCATCCTGCAAAGTGCCCCCATCCCAGCCTTCCCCCGCAAGCGAGGGAAGGAGCCAGCCGGCAGGGAGCCTCAGGCAAATGACACGTTGTGAATAGCGCAATACAGACAACACCATGAGCCTGCGATTTGCATCCCTGGGCAGCGGCAGCGAAGGCAACGCACTCCTCGTCGAGTGCGCCGATTCCCTCCTGATGATGGACTGCGGTTTTGGCCTGAATGAGACCGAAACGCGCATGGCGCGCTTAGGCATCGCACCCGCCGACCTCGACGCCATCGTCGTCACCCACGAACACTCGGACCATATCGGCGGCGTCGCGCGCTTTGCGCGCAAGCACCAGATCCCCGTCTGGCTCACCCACGGCACCGCGACCATGTGGCGCGACGGCTCGATGCCGTCACCGCTGGTGCACTATGTGGACCCGCACGAAAACTTCAGCGTGGGCGCCATCGAAGTGCGCCCCTACACCGTCCCGCACGATGCCCGCGAGCCGGTGCAATACGTGTTCAGCGACGGCGCCGTCAAGCTCGGCGTGCTCACCGATACGGGCTCGCTCACGCCGCACATCGCCGAATCGCTCAATGCCTGCGACGCCCTCGTGCTGGAGTGCAACCACGACCTCGATATGCTGATGCGCGGGCCCTATCCCGCCAATCTCAAAAAGCGCGTCGCCGGCAAGTTCGGCCACCTCGACAACGCCACCGCCGCGCAGTTGCTATCGATCATCGATTGCTCGAAGTTGAAGCACATCTTCGCCGCGCACCTCTCCGCGCAAAACAATCTGCCGGAACTAGCGCAAGCTGCGCTCGCGGCCGTGCTTTCGTGCGAAACGGAATGGGTGGGGATTGCCGCGCAGGATGCGGGGTTTGATTGGCGGGAGATCTAACGCCAGTCTTCGATCTACGGCCTGTGAATGGAGCAGCGAGAACGGTGAATATCGTCGTCCCAGCGAAGGCTGGGACCCAGTACATCGTATGTCTGGAAATTGGGCGGACTGGATTCCAGCCTTCGCTGGAATGACGGTCTGCAGGCCGTACAGCAGGAGTGCTGTAGCAGCGATATGGCGTCGATCCGCCGGTACGTTTTAGCGCAAGCCTACCGAAAGCGAGAGCTGCAACAACTGGTCTCAATCGAGGAGCGAGGAGGGCAATTTTCGTCGTCCCAGCGAAGGCTGGGACCCAGTCCGCCCAAGTCTTTGATAAACGATGTACTGGATTCCAGCCTTCGCTGGAAGGACGGTCTACATATGCGTACAGCAGAGGTGCTGGCGCAGCGATATGGCGTCGATCCGCCGGTGCGTTTTAGCGCAAGCCTACCGAAAGCGAGAGCTGCAACAACTGGTCGCCCGAATTCGGGCTCACCGTCATCCAGGCCAGCGGAGTGGCCGCCAGCAGTGCGCAGAACAACAGGGCGAAAAGACGTTTTGACATTTTGAATTTCATCCTTTCCCTTTTGGTTGTCGTAGAAGAGGTCCTTCGACGTTACGCACCAAGAGTAGCGCAGTTCGCGCGTTTTGGAGCATTAGCGATTGTTAATATTTGTTTCCCTGTCGCAGTGCAGCGACAGGTTGCGGAGCAAAAAAATCGCGGGAAGGCCGAGGCAAAAGCGAAGGCAAAAAGCTTGAACCACAGAGGCACAGAGACACAGAGAAATGCAGAGCCTTGCCAGGCGTTCTCCGTGATTTCTTTGACCTTTGTGCTCTTTGTGTCTTTGTGTTTCAGCCCGTCGCCTTCGCCTTTTCGCCGCCAAAACGACCCGCAACCGGCCCCCGCCGGGTCACGGCGTATAATTTCCCTTCGTAAATCGCGAGCGAGTTCAGCATGGCCAAAGTCACCCAACTCCATGTCACCGGCACCCCCCACGGCGCCGAAGAAGGCCGCAATCCCGGCACCAAGTTCGATCTCGGCCCGGTCAAGGATGTGCGCGTCAACCGCAGCGCCGTCGAACGCCGCTCGGCCACCCTGTCCGGCCGCCGCACCGTCAAGAAAGAATGGCAGGCCGCCTGGCTGATCCACGCCGTCAAGACCGTCGACCTCACCACACTTTCCGGCGACGATACGCCCGGCACCGTCAAGCGCCTGTGCGCCAAGGCCATCCAGCCGATCCGCGCGGACTTGTTGAAGGATGTCGGCTACACGGGCGAGCTGCACACCGGCGCCGTCTGCGTCTATCACACCTTCGTTTCAACAGCGGTGGAAGCGCTGCAAGGCTCCGGCATTCCGGTGGCAGCCGTCTCCACCGGCTTTCCGGCCGGCCTCACCCCGTTCCCGCAAAAGATCGAGGAGATCAAGGCCTCGGTGAAGGATGGCGCGGCGGAGATCGACATCGTCATCTCGCGCGAACACGTGCTCAACGGCCGCTGGCGCGAACTCTACGACGAAGTCAAAGCCTTTAGAGAAGCCTGCGGCGACGCCCACATGAAAGCCATCATCGCCACCGGCGAACTCGGCACCCTCAAAAACATCATGCGCGCCTCCCTCATCTGCATGCAGGCCGGGTCCGATTTCATCAAGACCTCCACCGGCAAGGAACCCACCAACGCCACCATTGCTGGATCGCTCGTCATGGTGCGCGCTATCCGCCAGTACTACGAACAAACCGGCGTCAAAGTCGGCTTCAAACCCGCTGGCGGCATCCGCAGCGCCAAGCAGGCGCTGGACTGGCTGATTTTAATGAAAGAGGAACTGGGCGACGAATGGATGCAGCCGAATTTGTTCAGGCTAGGTGCCTCCGCGCTCGTCAATGATATCGAGCGGCAGTTGGAGCATTTTGCGTATGGAAGGTATGCGTCGATGCAATATCAGCCGCTGGGTTAACTTGGAGGAGCTATTCATGGAACTTTCCGCTGTTCTGACACCCGCCGCTGAAGGGGGCTTTGTCGCTCTGAACCCTGAAACGAGAACGACCACGCAAGGCGATACCGTCGAAGAGGCACTGGCAAATTTACGCGAGGCTACCGAACTCTATCTTGAGGGATTTCCGAAAAACATAACTGGACGTTCGTTGCTCACCACGTTCCAAGTCATGCACTAAATAGTTGGCTCGTCATCCCCGCGAAGGCGGGGACCCAGTGTCGTTGGTTCGAAAGTCACTGGGTTCCCGCCTTCGCGGGAACGACGGAAAAAATAGAGCTGTCATTCTGAGGGCAGCCCGACGGCGTGGCCACCGTTGAGGGCCAAGAATCTCATCCACCCAATGCAACGGGATGAGGTCCTTCACTGCGTTCAGGACGACAAGTAATTGAGATTGTTCCAGTAAATTCTTTTCAAGAAACCTGCCACCACCATGCAAATGAACAGCATCCCCTTCGGCACCACCGATTGGTCCACCATCACCCCCAGCGAGCACAAGGGCATCACCGGCGTGGCGTATTGGCGCACGCAGAATTTCGGCGGCATCCGCGTGCGCATGGTGGAGTACACGCCGGGCTATGTGTCCGACCACTGGTGCGTGAAGGGGCATGTGCTGCTGTGCATGGAAGGCGAGTTGCACACCGAATTGGAAGACGGCCGCAAGTTTGTGTTGAAGCCGGGCACGAGTTACCAGGTGGCGGATAACGCGGAGCCGCATCGGTCGGAGACGGTGGTGGGGGCGAAGTTGTTTATTGTGGACTAG
>CAZCKI010000039.1:0-12942 GCA_964498815.1 uncultured Burkholderiales bacterium | reverse complement strand
GTGCCGCACATCTTCGCCATCGGCGACATCGTCGGCCAGCCGATGCTGGCGCACAAGGCGGTGCACGAGGGCCACGTAGCGGCGGAAGCGGCTGCCGGGCAGAAGAGTTTCTTCGACGCGCGCGTCATACCGAGCGTGGCTTACACCGACCCCGAGATCGCCTGGGTGGGCGAAACCGAGGATAGCTGCAAGGCGGCCGGCATCGCCTACGGAAAGAGCGTGTTCCCCTGGGCAGCTTCGGGCCGCGCCATTGCCAATGGCCGCGACGAAGGTGCCACCAAGCTGATCTTCGACGCCACCACCCACCGCATCATCGGTGGCGCCATCGTCGGCGTGAGCGCCGGCGACATGATCGGCGAGCTGGCGCTCGCCATCGAAATGAACGCCGACGCCACCGACATCGCCAAGACCATCCACCCGCACCCGACTCTGGGCGAATCGATCGGCATGGCAGCGGAGTTGTTTGAAGGCGTCTGTACCGATCTGCCTCCACAAAAACGTTGATCCGTCCCGAGAAGAGAGCAAACGATGAAACCGATAATTTTCCGCGCAACGCTGGTCTTGTTGTTGCTACCCGCCATGGGCCACGCCCAATTGTTCAAATGCAAGGACGCCAACGGCAAGGTTGCCTACCAGGAAACACCGTGCCCGACCGGGGAGCAGAAACGCATCGTTCCCGACAAAGCGGCGGACCCGGGCGGCGGCAACGCGGTCAAGGGTCCTCGCGTCACCGGCACCGACCAGGACAAGCGCATCGCACTCGACCGCATGCCGACCACCGAAATGCTGCAAGCCTGCGTGAAACACCACCGGCCCGACCTGACCGAAGCGCTGGCCAGTTACAACGTCAGCGGTCGCATGACCAAGCGCATCTGGCTCACCAGCGCCGGGCCGGCCGAGCGCCTGCTGGTGACCGTCATGGTCGCCGAAAAGCCCAAGCTGGGCGAAGCCACGCGCGCGGAATTTACTTGTGCGCTGCGCGCCGACGAAGGCGTCGACGGGGCCGCGACGCGTGACCTGAATGGCGGCTGATCGGCCTGGCGCAATTCGGGCCGGGTAAGGGCATGCAGCGCATCAGCTCAGCACGATGGCGCATGTGGGGCCTGGTCGTCATCGTCGCGATCTGGATCCTGTCGCTGGTCCCCCATCCTCCGTCGCTGGGTGTGGAAAACGAGGACAAGGCGCAGCATTTCATCGCCTACGGCACCCTGATGTGGTGGTGGTGCGGACTGGTGCACCGTCTGCCGCGCCGCGCCTGGCTGGCGCTGGCCTGCACCCTGATGGGTGTTGCCATCGAATTCGTGCAGGGCTGGACCGGCTGGCGGCATTTCGACGTCAATGACATGATCGCCAACGGCATCGGCGTCGTCATCGGCTGGGCGTTCGCGCAAACACCGCTCAGCGCGGCTTTGCTGCTACGCGTAAAAGAATCGTCAACCCAATAGGGGTTGGAGCGGTACCTCGTCGCCGTCCGGCACCGGTGTGCGCGTGACGTTCATCACCATGGCCAGCATTGCGTAATAGCCGGAGAGGCAGGTAAGGTCGATGATGCCCTGCTCTCCGTACAGCGCCAGCACCCGCGCGTAGGTGGCATCGCACACCGATTTTTGCGCGGATACTTCTCGCAGGAATTCGTAGATCGCGTCTTCCGCTTCGCTCATGTCGGCAGGCCGCCGCCCGGTCGCGATCGCTTCGACCTTGTCGCGCGCAACCCCGACTTCCATCGCGATCTTGTGGTGGATATGCCATTCGAAACCCTGGTTCCATTGCCGCGACACCAGCAGAATGACGAATTCCGAGATCGGTTTCGGCAGCACCGAATCGAAGCGCAGGTACCGACCCATGTGCTGCATGCGCGACAGGAATTCGGGACTGCGCAGCAGCGGCACGAAGGGGCCGAATACCGCCCCGCGCGGACCCGCGATCAGTTCTTGTGCTGTCTTTTTCTGTGCCGGTGTCCACTCCGACTCCGGAATCGGTGGCATGCGGTCCGCGTTGTCCACGACTACTCCCCCGCCTTGATGTGGTTGTCCACGATCACTTTCGCCCAGCGCTCGATCTCGGTATCGACAAATTTGCCCAGCACCTCCGGCTTCGAGGCGACGATTTCCATGCCCTGCGCCGTCAATTTGTCGCGAACGGCCGGCTGGTTCAATACTTTCTCGAGTGCAGCGTTCATCGCATTGATCACGGCGGGCGGCGTTTTGGCCGGCGCGAGTATGCCCCACCACGCCACCGATTCGTAGCCGGGAAAGCCCTGCTCGGCCATGGTCTTGACCTCGGGATATTTCGGATTGCGTTTCGCCGAAGTCACCGCCAACGGCACCAGCGTCTTGCCGTCCACCTGCGGGCTGATCAGGAACACCGTGCCTGCGATCAGCGGCACCTGACCCGCAACGGCATCCTGCAATGCAGGACCGCCGCCCTTGTACGGCACGTGGGTCAATTGAAAGCCGCCCTGGTTTTGCAATTGCGTGAGCGCGAGGTGGGCAAGACTGCCGGAACCGATGCTGGCAAAGGCGTATTTGCCCGGGTCCTTCTTTGCCGCCGTGATCACCTCGCTGAAACTCTTGAAGCTGGTCGAAGGATGCGCCGCAACCATCATCGCCGACTTGGCGATCAGCATCACCGGCGCCAAATCCTTGCGCGTGTCGTAGGGCAGGTTCGGGATCAGGCTTTGATTGACGCCGTGCGTATCGAACACCACGGCAAAGGTATAGCCGTCCGGATCGGACTTGGCTACAGCAGCAGTACCGATCGAGCCTGCAGCGCCACCGCGGTTGTCGACGATCACCGGCTGCCCCAGCGCCATCGCCAGCGGCTGCGAAAGTATCCGCGCCACCTGGTCTACCGAGCCACCGGGCGGAAATACCGCCACCAGTTTGATCGGTTTGTTGGGCCAGGCATCGGTTGCGTGCGCCATGCCGGTCCCAGCCAATGCCGCCGTCAATGCCCAGCATGCCAGTTGCAGGATGCGTTTCATGGTGTTCCCCCTTTTTGGGCGCGTCGAACGGCAAAGATTGCCACCGGACGCGGGTATTGGACGCCATGATAATCTGGCGTCGATGAGTTTCCTTGACACAGGGCAGTTTCAGCCGCACCTCCCGCCACGCAGATGAGCGCAGTTCTCGACCACCTGGTATTGGGAACAGCGGATCTAGCTCGCGGCCGCGCCTGGCTGGAGAAATTTCTGGGCGTGACGATGAGCGACCGCGGCCGGCACACTCGCATGGGCACCCACAACCACCTGCTGTCGCTGGGACCCGATGTATATCTCGAGCTCATCGCCGTCGACCCCGACGGCGACCCACCCTTCATGCGTCGCTGGTTCGGTCTCGACACCCACGAAGTGCAGGAGCGCATTGCGCAACGGCCAAGGGTGATCGCTTGGGCGGCGCGCACCGATGACGTTGTCGCCTTGGGTGAAAAGACCGGCGGCGTGTTGGGCGGCATCCACAATATGGAACGCGGCGACTTTCGCTGGCGCATCACCATCCCGGAAGACGGCTATCCGGTCGAAGGCGGATTGATTCCGTCGCTGATCCAGTGGGATACGCCGGTGCATCCCTGCCAGCGGCTGCCGGACCAGCAATGTCGCTTCGAATGGATGGAAGCAGCCCACCCCAATCCTGCCCGGGTTGAATATCTTCTGGGGGAACTCGGGCTGGAAAAAAGACTGGTGCTGACCCCGTCGCCGCCCTATTCCGGCATGACCTTGTGCGCCTACGTGCGCACGCCGTCGGGCGTGAAGACGCTGATGAGCTAGACTCACAATTAACATTGTCATCCTGAGCGTAGCGAAGGACCTCATCCGCATCAAATTCGGATGTTGCCCAAGACTCACTTGGATGAGGTCATTGGCCCGATATGGCCACCCCGTCACTCCGTTTAGGACGACATCGTGATTTATCATTCGTCTGAGGCGTCATGAAAGCTTGGCTCAAACGCATCGGCATCACAGTGGCTGTCATTATCGCCCTGCTGGCAGCGCTGGCCGCCATCGAATACTTCGGAGGAGCACCCATGGGACTATTTGCCGGCAGCCGTCCAGAAGGCCTTGGTTTTGTCGACGGCCATTTCAAGCCGCCGTCGTGGAAACCAAACTGCGTCTCCTCCACGATCGAAAAATCCGACCGTCACTACATCGAGCCGATCGCGCTCGGCGCAGGCAACTGGGCCAAACTGGTCGCCACCGTCAAGGCGCAGCCGCGCGCCGCCGTCGTGACGGAAAACCCCGATTACCTCTATGCCGAATTCACCAGCGCCGGCATGGGCTACGTCGACGACGTCGAGTTCGCGCTCGACGCCAAATCGGGCGTGATACAGGTACGTTCGTCGTCGCGCCTGGGCATCAGCGATCGCGGCGTCAACCGCGCCCGCATCGAAAAAATCCGCGAAGACTTTTCCCGGTCCTAGTCTGTAATAAGGAAACTGCCTCAAAATTGAATAGGCGGGATGGGATGGGTGGCTAGGAGCGGAAATGTACAAATAGTACTTTGAGCACCTCAGCCACCCCGCATTTGCCAAACCCGGCCCGCCTATTCGATTTGGAGGCAGTTTCCTTGACTTCGGGCAAGGCTTCGCGCATAGTGCGCGCCAAGCGTATTGCATGTCCGGGGAGAGTGCGGCTCAGGCCGCCGCCGAAGGCGCAACTCCCGGAATCGCTCAGGTTAATGTACCTGGACTGCATAGCTTCTCTGGAGAGCGCAGGGTGTGGATAATCCGCATCCGCCACCGAAGGGGCACACGGGGCAACCCGTAATCTCTCAGGTACAAGGACAGAGGGGATCAGGCGATCGTCGCCCGATCCCCTTTTTTGCTTGGAGAGCCGCTTGGAAACATCGATGCAACGCACCCCCCTGTACGCGGCCCACGTGGAACTCGCCGCGAAGATGGTCGATTTCGGCGGCTGGGAAATGCCCCTGCACTACGGCTCGCAACTTGAGGAGCATCACGCGGTGCGCAAGGGTGCCGGCATGTTCGATGTCTCGCATATGCGCCCGGTCGAAATCGAGGGCGCATCAGCGCGCGAATTCCTGCAGCACCTGCTGGCCAACGACGTGGCCAAGCTGACCGTCGCCGGTCGCGCCCTCTACTCCTGCATGCTGAATGAAAAAGGCGGCGTGATCGACGATCTCATCGTCTACTTTTTAACGCCCACCCACTACCGCCTGGTGGTCAACGCCGGCACCGCCGCCAAGGACATAGCCTGGCTGGAAACGCAGAACGCCAAGTGGAAGGAAAAGCTCAAGATCACACCGCGCCACGACGTGGCCATGATCGCCGTGCAAGGCCCGCTGGCGCGGGAAAAAGTATGGGCCGCCCTGCCCGGCAGTGAGGCCGTCACGCGCGAATTGAAACCTTTCTACGCTGCCTCCCACGGTGATATTTTCATCGCCCGCACCGGTTACACCGGTGAAGACGGTTTCGAGATCATCGTTCCCGCAGACCAGGCGGTCGGCCTGTGGCAGCGCCTGCACCAGTTGGGCGTGGCACCTGCCGGCCTGGGCGCACGCGACACGCTGCGGCTGGAAGCCGGCATGAACCTCTACGGCCAGGACATGAACGACGACACGCTGCCCACCGAGTCCGGCCTCACTTGGACCGTCGACACCAAAAGCGAACGCGCCTTCAACGGCCGCGCAGTCCTGGAAGCACAGCCGCCGCAGCGCAATCTGTACGGCCTGCTGCTGACCGGCAGCGGCATCCTGCGCGCACACCAGGTCGTGCAAACGCCTTTCGGCAACGGAGAAATCACCAGCGGCACCTTTTCCCCCACCCTGCAAAAGTCCATCGCGCTGGCCCGCTTGCCAGCCACCGTCAAGGTGGGCGACGTGGTGAAAGCCCAGGTGCGAAACCAATGGCAGGACTGCCGCGTGGTGAAGTTCCCCTTCGTGCGCAACGGCCAGTCTCTTCTCGGCTGATTTCCCTCTTCCCTATCCCATTCTCAACCAGGAGCCACCATGAATTTTCCCGCCGACCTCAAATACACCGAGAGCCACGAATGGATCCGTCGCGAAGCCGACGGCATCCTCACCATCGGCATCACCGATCACGCCCAGGATGCCTTGGGCGACCTGGTGTTCATCGAATTGCCGCAACCCGGCAAAGTCGTCGCGGCCGGTGACCCCTGTGTAGTGCTGGAATCGGTCAAGGCGGCCTCCGACGCCTACGCGCCCGTGGCAGGCGAAGTGGTGGCCGCCAACCAGGCGGTGGCCGACACACCGGAATTGCTCAACAAGGCGCCGTATGAATCGTGGTTGTTCAAGATGCGCTCCGACGCATCGCTGAACGGCTTCATGGACGCAGCGGCCTACCAGGCCAGCATCGGCGCGTAAGCGCCTTTTCAAATTCGCACAGGAATCACGCAATGACCCGCCCCACTTTCTCGCAACTTGCCGCACAAGATGATTTTCTCTCCCGCCACATCGGCCCATCCGCCGCCGAACAGGCCGACATGCTCGCCGCCCTGGGTTGCAGCACGCTCGACCAGCTCACGGAAAAAATCGTCCCCGCTGCGATTCGTTCACCGGCGCCGTTGAACCTGCCGGCGCCGAAAAGCGAAGTGGAGGTATTGCGTGAACTGAAGACCTTTGCCGCTCGCAACAAGATCAACAAGAACTACATCGGCATGGGTTACTACGGTACGTACACCCCGAACGTGATCCTGCGTAACGTCCTCGAAAACCCGGCCTGGTACACCGCCTACACGCCTTATCAGCCGGAGATTTCGCAGGGCCGACTGGAAGCGTTGATCAATTTCCAGACCATGGTGAGCGACTTGACCGGCCTCGCCATCGCCAATGCCTCGCTATTGGATGAGGCCACCGCCGCAGCGGAAGCGATGACGCTGGCGCGACGCTTTACCAAGGCCAGGAGCGACAAGTTCTTCGTCTCGCGCGATTGCCACCCACAGACCATCGCCGTGATCCAGACGCGCGCACCCGGCTTCGGCATCGAGGTGATCGTCGGCGACGCAGCCGATGCCGCGAAGCAAAATGTTTTCGGCCTGCTGCTGCAATACCCGGCCTCCACCGGAGCATTGACCGATCCGCGCAAGCTGATCGCCGAGGTGCAAGCCAACGGCGTGGTCGTGGTGATGGCCGCCGACCTGCTGGCGCTGGCGCTGATCACTCCCCCGGGCGAGTTAGGAGCCGACATCGCTGTCGGTAGTACCCAACGCTTCGGCGTGCCACTGGGCTTCGGCGGCCCGCACGCGGCCTACCTCGCCTGTCGCGACGACTACAAACGCCAATTGCCGGGACGCCTGGTGGGCGTGTCGATCGACCGCTTCGGCAAACCGGCCTATCGCCTCACCCTGCAAACGCGCGAGCAGCACATCCGCCGCGAAAAGGCCACCAGCAATATCTGCACCGCGCAGGTACTGCTGGCGGTGATGGCCGGCATGTACGCGACCTATCACGGCCCGGAAGGCATCGCGCGCATCGCGCGCTACGTGAACCGCGTGGCCGCCACGTTCGCGGCGGGATTGAAACAGCTGAAGGTCGCCGTTTCCAACGAGAGTTACTTCGACACGATTTGCATCAATAGCGGCTCGCAGACCGATGCCATCTACGCGCGCGCCCTGGCGGCCGGCATCAACCTGCGCCGCGTCGATGCCGCGACCTTGTCGGTTTCCGTCGACGAAACCACGCGGCCCATCGATGTCGAGAACCTGTGGAAAGTGTTCGCGCCCAGCACCCTATCGTTCGATACCATCGAGCGCGACGTCGCAGACACCCTGCCTGCCTCGCTCACCCGCACTTCAGCCTACCTCACGCACCCGGTATTCAATAGCCACCACTCGGAGACCGAGATGCTGCGCTACCTGCGCTCGCTGTCCGACAAGGATCTGGCGCTGGACCGCACCATGATTCCGCTCGGCTCCTGCACCATGAAGCTGAACGCGACGGCGGAAATGATCCCCGTCACTTGGCCGGAGTTCGCCAATCTGCACCCGTTCGCACCCAAGGAGCAAAGCGAAGGCTACCGCGCCATGATCGAAAGCCTCGAACAGGCGCTGGTCGAAATCACCGGCTACGACGCCGTATCCCTGCAACCCAACTCCGGCGCGCAGGGCGAATACGCGGGGCTGCTCGCCATCGCCGCCTATCACCGCGCGCGCGGCGAGGGTCACCGCAATATCGTGCTGATCCCCAGTTCCGCGCACGGCACCAACCCGGCCTCGGCGCAGATGGTGGGCATGCAGGTGGTGGTGGTGGCCTGCGACGCCAAGGGCAACGTCGACGTGGCCGACCTCGAAGCGAAGGCCAATGAGCACAGCAAGGATCTGGCCGCGCTGATGGTCACTTATCCTTCCACGCACGGCGTGTTCGAGGATGCCATCGTCCAGATCTGCGACATCGTCCACCAGTACGGCGGTCAGGTCTATCTCGACGGTGCCAATATGAACGCGCTGGTCGGCGTTGCCAAACCCGGCAAGTTCGGCGCGGACGTGTCGCACCTCAATCTGCACAAGACCTTCTGCATCCCGCACGGCGGCGGCGGCCCCGGCGTCGGCCCGGTGGCGGTGCGCGCGCACCTCGCACCCTATTTGCCCGCTCAGCTTTCGTCCACATCCGTTACCGAGGGCGGTAATCACGCGATCGGCCCGGTCTCGGCCGCTCCGTACGGCAGCGCCGGCATCCTTGCCATCTCCTGGGCCTATATCGCCATGATGGGCGCATCCGGTCTCAAGCAGGCAACGCAGGTGGCGATGCTCAACGCCAATTACATTGCCAAGTGCCTCAATGCGCACTATCCGGTGCTCTACACCGGTCAGGGCGATCTGGTGGCGCACGAATGCATCCTCGATCCGCGCGCGCTGAAAGAAACCTCGGGCGTATCGGCCGAAGATATCGCCAAGCGCCTCATCGATTTCGGTTTCCATGCGCCCACGCTGTCGTTCCCGGTGGCCAACACGCTGATGGTGGAACCGACCGAAAGCGAATCGAAGATGGAACTGGACCGCTTCATCGACGCCATGGTCGCCATCCGCCGGGAAATCCAGGCAGTAGCCGAAGGCCGCATGGACCGCGAAGACAATCCGCTCAAAAACGCTCCGCACACCGCCACCATGATCACCGCGGAAGAATGGGTGCACGATTATTCGCGCCAGCAGGCTGCGTTCCCCGGTAGCACCAACCCGACCACCAAATACTGGCCGCCGGTGGCGCGCATCGACAGCATCTATGGCGACAAGAACGTGTTTTGCAGTTGCCCGCCGCTGCTGACCTACCAGCAGACCGCGACCGAAAGCGCCGCCGCCGACTGACGGCGAGGAAGCTTCCAACCGCCGGCTAGGAACCGGCTTTGCTGGCGGTCACCACCATCACGATGTCGGCGTGGGTGCTGCCCAACTTGGTGTTGGATTTCTTGCCCAGTTCGAGCCTAAGGACGATCAATTCGGTCTGCGCCTGGCCTTTGCCGCCCGATCCGGGGGCGAAGGTCTTGATGGCGCAGGTCAGTTGCACGGCGGCCTTCCCTTCCGGCGTCGGGAAGCAGCCGACGGCCACATCCTTGCTGACCGCGATGACGAAGTTCTCGCCGGCCTTGGTCACAAAGTGCGGCTTGCCGAGGATCTTGCCGGCCTGCTGCAGTTCCACATCAAATGCGAAAAACTCATTTTCGGCGGCGCGGGCATCGTTGCCAAATGCCGACAGCGCAGCCATGCAGATTGTGAACGCCGTGCCCATCCATCGCGAAACATTCATGTTGGTGCCTTGCCATAGGTATGACGCTGCACTCTATCGCGCCGCAAGCAAATTGCCAATGGCATTCTTCACACCGCTGCCGACAGCGGTTCCTTTCGAGCCATCGCCCGCTGCTCCCCGGGCTCGGTAATTGCGCGCGCGGGCACGGCATCCAGCGCCTGCAAATAGTTTCTGTATCGCACTAACTCACGCGTGCGTTGCTCAGCCGACATTCTCGCCGGTCCATACGCCAGGAATGGCTCGAGTACTTCAAAGCCGACAAATCCAAGAATGCCATGATGAATCGGATACAGGATTGTCTCCATCGGCCCGTACATACCCTGCGCGGAATACGCATCGGCCGACCCGCCGATGGTGATGGAACACATTGCCAGCTTGCCCGCGAACACGCCACGGTCAAAGTATTTGCCCCCGCCGTATGCGCGACCTACCGCAAAGACCTTGTCCACCCATCCTTTCAGGATCGCGGGCATTCCCAGCCACCACAGCGGAAACTGAAACAGCAGCAGGTCGCAGGCGGCAACCTTGTCCATTTCAATTTGCAACGAGGCTACGTAACCACCATGTTGGCTGGCGTGTGCTTCCTCGGCCTGTTGCTTGAATCGCTCGGTGTCGGCAATCGTCAGGAAATTGCGGCGGTCGGAAACCGGATCAAAACCCATCGCATATAAGTCAGACACCGTCACTTGGTGGCCCGCCTCGCGGAGCGTGACTGCGGCCGTCCGTGTCAGGGTCCCATTGAAGCTATCCGGTTCGGGATGCGCATGAACAATCAATACATTCATTTAATATCATTCAAAAACAATATGTTATGGTGGAAACCCAAGGGCGCCCGCTGCATTTTTTGCGGACTGAATGGTGTTTTCAGTCGGATTTTCAGGCCAATCCTGACCACTTGCCGGGAGCCGAAAATTATTTTTTACGCCCTGCTTGACAATAATAGTACGATCGTACTATTATTCTAATATGAACGCCGCCGTCAAATTGTCCAAGGGTGAAGAAACCCGCGCCGCCATCCTCAAGGCTGCCGTACGCCACGCCAGCGCGGGGGGGTTCGACGCCCTCACCATCGGCGTGCTGGCCGAGAAGACCGGGCTTTCCAAGAGCGGTTTGTTCGCCCATTTCGGCTCCAAGGAAGAACTGCAGATCGCCACCATCGACGAGGCCATCCGCCGCTTCAACGAAACCTGCATGCTGCCCGCCCTTTCCCTGCCGCGGGGGCTGAAGCGGCTCAACGCCATGTGGGGCCACTGGCTCACCTGGACGCGGGAAAACGATCTGGTCGGCTGTCCCTTGATGACGGCCATGAACGAGTTCGACGACAAGCCCGGCCTGGTGCGCGACGCCGTGGTCGAGCACATGCGCCGCCTACACGAAAGCCTCGTCAAGTCGGTGCAAATGAGCATCGAAAGCGGCGAGCTTTCCGCCGACACCGATGCCGAACAGATGGCCTTCGAACTCTTCGGAATCGCTTCCTCCTGCTTCCGCTCGCGCAATCTGTTCCACGACCCGCGCGCAACAGAACGCGCTCGCCGGGCATTCGACCGGCTGATCGCCTCGGCGATGCCGGCGGCCCCGGCTCGCACCGCCACCCCCATTCGCTGAAAGGAGTCGCCATGACGACATTTGCCTCTTCCTCGCCCTTCAATAGCACGATCGTTCGTTTTATTAATCCCAGGTTTGCACTGAAAACGATTCCGCATCTATTGGCGCGCACCGGCATGCAGATCATTTCCGGCATCGCTCCGCGCTGGGCGCTGCGGACCGCGCTGGACCAATTCATCACACCGCCGCGATTCGATCACAGCGCCGCCGAAAAGCGCCTGCTGGCCAGCGCCGAGACCATCCATATCACGACCCGTTTCGGTCGTATCGCCGCGTGGCGCATCGGTGACGCGGATCGTCCGGCGGTCCTGATGAGCCACGGCTGGGGCGGGCGCGGCGCACAGTTCCGCGCCTTCGTGCCGGCCTTGCTGGACGCGGGCTTCCAGGTGGTGGTATTCGACCACCACGCCCACGGCATGAGCGAAGGCCGCCAGGCCTCGCTGATCGATTTCTGGCGTGGCCTGGAAGCGGTGTGGGATCACCTGGCCGACCGCGGCATCGTCGTGAGCGGCATGGTGGCGCATTCGCTGGGTGGAGCCGCCGTCGCCAGTGCGTTGCGGCGCAGCCTCACGCGCAAGCACAGCGAGGCGCCGCTGCCGCGGGTGGTGATGCTGGCGCCGCCGGCGTCGCTGATTCGCTATTCGCATTTGTTCGCGCGCTGGCTAGGCATCAGCGAACGGATTCGCAGCGCCATGCAGTGGCGATTCGAGCAACGCTTCGGTGTGGCCTGGGAAGAATTCGAGCTGCCGCATTCGGTGGCGACGATCCGTGCACCCGCCCTCTTTATCCACGACCGCGACGATCGCGAAACACGCTTCGAAAGCGGCCTGGCGCTGGCGCGAGCCTGGCCGGACGCGCGCTTTCATGCGACGCAGGGCCTCGGCCATCGAAGGATCTTGCGCGACCGCGAGGTAATCGAACGCACGATCGACTTTCTCGCAAACAGGATCGAATTCCAGCGCCCGCCCGCACCGCACGAACGCAATGCTTATGCGGAACCCGCACCCTTGTATTGAAAGGAACCATCATGAAAAAACTTCTCATTCTCGCCGCCACCCTGAGTTTTTCTGCCGCGGCATCGCAGGCTGAAAAAGCCGTCATCCATCTCGGTGACGTGCAATCCCTGGCGGCCGTGGCGCACGATCCCGCGTTCGTGTCGCTGATGGTGGCGCTGCTGCTCAGCGTGTGGGGACTGTATGCGCTGTCCGCATCGGGCGTCATCAAGCCGTTGCCATTTATGCAACAGGCCATCTACGCCATCACCGCCATGTACCTGGTGCGCGGCTTGTTCTTGCTGCCGCAACTGATGGGCCACAACATCTTTACCGCCGGCGATCCGGTAGTCGCCACTGACTTGCTGGCCTCGGCAGTGATACTGGGAATCGGTGCGGTGCACGTCGCGGGACTGTCCCGGAAATAGCGCCGGGACGTTCGCGGCGCCGGCAAGTCTGTCTATTGCCTGCCGTCGAGCGCTTTGTCCGGAATGAAATCATACGCCGACCGCGAAGTGCGCAACATCGGGCAACCTTCAGCAAAAAAAACACCTGCGACTTGCGTCGCAGGTGCGGTACTGCAGTATAGCGAAACGCTTAACGGCAGGACGACGGCAACCAGGACGACTTGA
>CAZCKI010000038.1:3729-13090 GCA_964498815.1 uncultured Burkholderiales bacterium | reverse complement strand
TAACCCCTGTTAAGGCGTTTCAAGGGCCCGGACTGTTGTCCGGGCCCTTTCTTTTTGTACCGCACGCAATGCAAACCTTATTCCCGGCATTAGTGCCGGTGCTCAGGCGGCCGGCTGAAACATTCTCGCGATCGCCGCCTCGGCGTCCGCGACGCCCTGCTTCTTCAGGCTCGAAAAAAGCTGCGCGGTAGCATTGTAATTACGATCGGTAATTTCCTTTTTCACCAACCGTAGTGCAGCCGCCTGGTCGCTGCGGGTCAACTTGTCCGATTTGGTCAGCAGGCAGTGAACCGGCTTCCCGGTCGGTGCGTACCAATCGAGCAAGGCGACGTCGAGCGGCCGCATCGGATGGCGCGCATCCATGATCACCACCAGGCCCTTCAGCGCGGCGCGCGTCGACAGGTAGGCCTCCAGCAAGGCCTCCCAGTGCGCCTTGACCGCGGGAGGCACCTTGGCGTAGCCGTAACCCGGCAGGTCCACCAGCGTCATGCCGTCGCCTAAAGCGAAGAAATTGATCAACTGGGTGCGCCCCGGCGTTTTCGACACGAAAGCCAGGCGCTTATGATTGGCGAGCGTGTTGATGGCGCTCGATTTGCCGGCGTTGGAACGGCCGGCAAAGGCGATTTCGGCGCCGGTATCCGGCGGCAGCTGCTCGAGGTCGTGGGCAGAGGCCACGTAGGTGGCACGGTCAAATAGTCCCAAGGTTTCCTCTTCGGCAGCGATAGGCTAAAATTCGCGGTTGGAGTGTTCGATTAATCAAGGATTTGGCGATGAAACAGATTTTGGCGTGGTTGGCGATCTTCGGTGCGATGAACGTGCAGGCCAATACCGAGGCCGCCCATGAAGCGAAAGCCACCGAGCCCTCCAAGGCCGATGTGATGGCGCGCGGTCAACAAATCGTCGGCGCGGTATGTGTCGCCTGCCACGGCCTGGACGGCGCGAGTCCGATCCCGGCCAACCCCAGTATCGGTGGCATGCCTGCGCAGTATATCGCCAAGCAACTCGAACTCTTCAAATCCGGCGCCCGCAAGAACCCGATCATGCAAGGCATGGTCGCCAATCTGACGCCCGCCGACATGAAGGCGGTCGGCGAGTACTACTTCTCGCAGCGGCCCAAAACCACGGCCGTGGCCCGCGACAAGGACCTGGCCCTCAAAGGCCAGAAAATCTATCGCGCCGGTATCGCTTCCGCCAAGGTACCGGCCTGTGCCGGCTGTCACGGCGCCGCCGGTGCCGGTATCCCCGCCACTTACCCGCGTCTGGCCGGCCAGTGGCCGGACTACGCCCTGGCCTCGCTGAATAACTACGCCTCGGGCGAGCGCAAGCACCCGGTGATGAACGAAATCGCCAATCGCCTGAAGCCCGCGGAAATGCAGGCGCTAGCCGAGTATCTCGCCGGCATGCGCAGCAACTAGGAAAATCGGCTGCGCGGGCCGATTGGGCGCCTGCGGTGCTCAATGTGCAGGTCGCACACCTCCGCTCCTCGGCACCCACTCGATCCCGCTCGCTCGATTTTCAGAGCGTTGATTATTAGTCCAGCCGCAGCCCGCCGCGTTGCCCGGGTTCATAGCGGCGATGCTGATTGCGTCCGGCGTGTTTGGCTTCGTATAGGGCCAGATCGGCACACTTCATCAGTTGCTCGCGGCTGCGGCCGTCGCGCGGGAATACGCTGATACCGATGCTGGTGGTGACGGTCGATTCGTTGCTGCCCAGGGCGAACGGCCGGTCGATCACCGCGATCAGCTTTTCCGCGACGCGCGCGGCATTCTCGTCTTCGGAAACCTGCGGGATCACCACCAGGAATTCATCGCCGCCGAGCCGCGCCAGGAAATCGGAGTCGCGCAGGGCCTGCGACAAGCGGGTCGCCACCTGGCGCAGCAATTCATCGCCGGCGTCGTGTCCCAGCGAGTCGTTGACCGCCTTGAAGCCGTCGAGGTCCAGCAGCAACACCGCCATGCCGCCGAGCGCCGAGGTGGAATCGTCCGATACGCGCTCGTCCAGGTGATCCACCACGGCGCCACGGTTGTAGAGGCCGGTCAATGCGTCGTGGGTGGCCTGGTGCGCGATCAATTCCTGCGCGGCGCGCTGTTCCTGGTGCAGGCGACTCAGCGTGCCGTACAGGAAAATGAGGACGAACGCGGACGAGGAAATCAGCGCGAGGATCAGCCTTCGCACCTTGTCGCCGAAGGCGATCTGCGCCTGTTCGAGCTGTTCCGATTGTCTGCGCGCGGATTGCAGCATGGAGAGGGTATTGATCAGCACCTTTTCGTGCAGGTTGTCGTCGGCGTGACGCAGCGACTGCGTGCGTGCCGCCTCCGCCCCGGATTTCGCCCGCGTTTCGACGATCTCGCGCTCCACTTTCACCAGCGTGCGCACCGAGTCCTGCAGCGCGCCGAACTGTTCGGCGCTATACACGCCGTCCGCCTTGCGCGCACCGAGGAATTCCAGTTCGCTGTCGAGTTCGCCGATGCCGGCGTGGAACGGCCCCAGGTCGCGAGGATCGCCGGAGCCGATGAAATTGCGCTCACCGGAATCGAGCGCCAGCGAGTGATAGCGGATCGCTTCCAGGCTGGAAATCATGCGTTGTGCGCGCAACACGCTTTCGTTGGTGGTGATCAGGTTCTCGGCGGAAATGACCGCGACCGTCGACACGGCGATGATGGCGACCACGGCGAACACCATGGCCGCCAGCGCCACATTGTCCACCGTCGCTTTCAGCTGTGCTTTTTTCATCGCTTAGCCGATTTCCGCAAACGCCTGGCGCGCGCAATCGATGGTGGCGCTGAGGTCCGTCTGGCTGTGCGCGGCAGACACAAAACCGGCCTCGAATGCGGACGGCGCCAGATAGATGCCGCGCTTCAACATGGCATGAAAGAAGCGATTGAAGCGCTCGCGGTCGGCGCCCATCACCGCCGCGTAATCGGCGGGAATCCGGTCGAGGAAAAAGAGGCCGAACATGCCGCCCGCGCAGGTTCCTGAAAACGGCACACCGGCCGCTTGCGCCGCGCCGACCAGGCCGTCGACCAGCTTCGCGGTGGTTGCTTCGAGCGCAGCGTAAAAGCCAGGTTTTGCCACCAGTTCGAGCGTTTTCAAGCCCGCCGCCACCGCCACCGGGTTTCCCGACAGGGTGCCGGCCTGGTAGACCGCGCCGAGCGGCGCCAGGTGCGCCATGATGTCGCGGCGGCCGCCGAAGGCACCCAGCGGCATGCCGCCGCCGATTACCTTGCCGAGCGTGGTGAGGTCGGGAACAATGCCGAACAGGGCCTGCGCACCGCCGAGACCGACGCGAAAACCGGTCATCACTTCATCGTAGATCAGCACCACGCCGTGGCGGGTGCAGAGTTCGCGCAAGGCCTGCATATACGCAAGCGACGGCCGCACGAAATTCATATTGCCGGCGATCGGTTCGATGATCACGCAGGCGAGTTCGGCGCCGATGGCGGCGAAGGTACTCTCCAGGGCGGCGAGGTCGTTGTAGGCGATCACCACGGTGTGCGCGGCCACTTCGGCCGGCACGCCCGCCGAGCTCGGGTGGCCGAAGGTGAGGGCGCCCGACCCGGCCTTCACCAGCAGGGCGTCGGCGTGTCCGTGATAACAGCCCTCGAATTTCAGGATTTTGCTGCGGCCGGTGAAACCACGCGCGAGGCGGATCGCACTCATGGTCGCTTCGGTGCCGGAGCTCACCAATCGCACCTGCTCGATCGACGGCACCAGTTGCACGATGCGCTCCGCGAGCTCCCATTCACCGGCGGTGGGCGCGCCGAAGGAGAGGCCCTTGGCGGCCTGCTTTTGCACGGCTTCGACCACCTCCGGGTGGGCGTGACCGAGGATGGCCGGTCCCCACGAGCCTACGTAATCGATGTAGCGCCGGTCGTCGACGTCCCACAAATAGGCGCCGCGGCCTTCGCGAAAAAATATCGGCGTGCCGCCGACGGCGCGAAACGCGCGCACCGGCGAATTGACCCCGCCGGGCATCACGCGCTGCGATTTTTCGAAGAGTAGCTGGCTGTTAGTGCTCATCAGGCGAAAGCAATTTGCAAAATAGTCTGGCCTCGGTTTCGATATCGGTAGCGCCGAACAGCGCGGAAATCACCGCCACCGCGTCGACACCCAAAGCCGTCAATTGTGGCGCATTTTGCCGGGTTATGCCGCCGATGGCGACTATTGGCAGGCTCAATTCCCGTCGCGCCGCGCGAAACAGTTCGAATCCGGCCTTGGTCGCCAGCGGCTTTACCGCGGACGCAAACGCAGCGCCGAAGGCCACATAGCCGGCGCCAGCGGCGGCGGCGGCGCGCGCGCGGTCGAGATCGTCGTAGCACGATACGCCGACCAGCAAGCCGGTCTCGCGCCTGAGGCGCGCGACCGCATCGACATCGCCGTCGTCGCGGCCCAGGTGCACGCCGTCGGCCCCGACCGACAGCGCAAGCTCGGCATCGTCGTTGACGATCAGGCGCGCCCGATGGCGATGGGTCAAGGCGCGCAATTGCGCAGCCTGGTCGCAGGCAAGCCGCGCATCCGCCGCCTTGTTGCGGTATTGGAAGGTGGTGATGCCGCCCTTCAGCGCCGCCGCCACCATGTCGATGAGCCGCGCCGTGTCGGCGCAATCCGGTGTGATCGCATACACCCCACCAAGCCGCGGTGAATCCAACGCTATCTTCCGGGAGCAGACATCAGTGCCGGGTGTTGCCGGGCGCGCTTTCCTGTGCCACCTCGCGCGCCGCCGCGTCACCGCCGCTGTCGTTGCCGGGGGCGTCCTCGTCGTCGCGCGCCCAGAACAGGCGGTCCGGAATGAACTGGCCCATGCCCGGCCGAAAGCCGTACTTCAGCGACTGCCAGGTGTAGTCCTGCGCCTCGCGCACCGCCTCGGCGATATCGAGCCCGCGCGCGAGCGTCGCGGCCACGGCGGAGGCCAGCGTACAGCCGGAACCGTGGAAACTGCCCGGCAGGCGCGGCCAGGAATCGCTGCGCAGCAGGCCTTTTTCATGAAACAGCAGATTGATCACATCGGCGCTGGTTTCGTGGGTGCCGGTCACCAACACGTATTCGGCGCCCATGCCGATCAGGCGCAGCGCCAGCACTTCGAGCGGGGCGTCTTCCTCGTCGTCGGCGAGCGCCAGGCGCCGAAGCTCCGGCGTATTGGGGGTGATCACGGTGCACTGCGGGATCAGCAATTCGCGAATCGCCTCGATCGCCTCTTCGCCGGCAAATTCGTCACCGCGGGCGGAGGCCAGCACCGGGTCGAGGATCAGCGGGATTTCCGGGTAGTCGGACACCACCTCGGCGATGGCGGCGATATTCTCGAGGCTGCCCAATACGCCGATCTTGAAGGCCGCCACGGGGATATCTTCCAGGATGGCGCGCGCCTGATCGGCCACCCAGTCGGCGTCGATCGGCGAAATTCCCTCCACGCCCACCGTGTCCTGCACGGTGATCGCGGTAATCACCGACAAGGGGTGGCAGCCCATGCTGGCCAGCGTCAGGATGTCGGCGTGCAGCCCGGCGCCGCCGGAAGGATCCAGGGCGGCAAAGGTCAGGACAGCGGGGGGTGACCGAAGAATGTCGGGCATGGGCAAAGGGCCACTTTACAAAAATTTACAGTGATCGCTGCCGGAATGTGCGAAACCGGTATTTCGGCGCGAAGGACAGGCGCACTCGGTTCGCGGGAAAACCCCTAGATTTGGCGCAGCCGAAATGAGTGTAATGATTGACGGGTAGAATCGGTGTTGGGAGGTTGCGGAATCGCGTCGGTCATCATCCGAGCGCCGTTCATTGTAGCCTGTAACGGCAATGCTCCAGAACATCAAGATCGACATGACGACCGACGGCGGCAGCTATAAAACATGGATGTGTCTGGTATGCGGCCTGATCTACGACGAAGCCGCCGGCTGGCCCGATGACGGCATTGCGCCCGGCACGCGCTGGGAGGACGTTCCGATCGGCTGGTGCTGTCCGGAATGCGGTGCACGCAAGGAAGATTTCGAAATGGTCGAAATCTGAAGGTATGCCGCCGCCGACCGTGCAGCGGGGCGGGCTGACGGCGGATTCAATTAGCAGTACGATGGCGCTCTTGGATGGGGAGGGTGGTCAGTGACCGAGGCCAAAAGCGTTTCCGGTGCGCGTGTGATGGTGATCGACGATTCGAACACCATTCGCCGCAGCGCGGAAATTTTTCTGATGCAGGCAGGTTGTCAGGTCATTCTCGCCGAGAATGGCTTCGACGCGCTCGCCAAGATCGCCGACCACCAACCGGACCTGATATTCGTTGATATCATGATGCCGCGGCTGGACGGTTATCAGACCTGCTCGCTGATCAAGAAAAACGGCAGGCATCGCGCGACGCCGGTCATCATGCTGTCGTCGAAAGACAGCCTGTTCGATCGCGCCCGCGGGCGCATGGTCGGATCGGACGAGTACCTGACCAAGCCGTTTTCCAAGGATAGCCTGCTGAAAGCGGTGATGACCCATTTAGCGCAACGCAGCCCGCCGGAAAAGGCGGTCTGACGACTTGTTCCGTCCGGATTACACCCATTTTTATTGCATTGAATTTCTTCCTACCGACCTTTCATAATCGTAATTTCCTTACCAGCCAATTCGATTACGAGCACTACTGGAGCAAACTATGGCCGTCAAAAAAATTCTGATCGTCGATGACTCACCGACCGAACGCGCGTTCCTTGAGGGACTGCTAGCCAAGGCCGGCTTCACCATCTATGTCGCGTCCAGCGGCGAGGAGGGCGTCGAACGCGCCAAGCAGGAAGTGCCCGACCTGATCCTGATGGACGTGGTCATGCCGGGCCTCAACGGTTTCCAGGCGACCCGCGCCATCACCCGCGAGGAAACCACCAAGCATATCCCCGTGTTTATCTGTACCACCAAGGATCAGGAAACCGACAAGATCTGGGGCATGCGCCAAGGGGCCAAGGACTACATCGTCAAGCCCGTCAACGCCACCGAGCTGTTGGCCAAGATCAAGGCACTGGGGTAAGCGCACACCATGGCACGCAAGACCAGCCTTCGCGAATTCCAGCAAAACGTGGCACAACGGCTGCGCGACCTGTCCTCGCGCAAAACCGTTGCTTCCAAGTTGGGATTCCAGGTGGGCGCCGACCATTGGCTGGTCACCCTGGCCGACGTCTCGGAAGTGATTCCGGTGCCGAACTTCGTGCGCGTGCCGCGCACCCTGGCCTGGTTTCGCGGTGTGTCGAATATCCGCGGCAAGCTCTATTCGGTGGTGGATTTTTCGGCCTTTCAGGGCGCGGATGCGATCGGGCCAGGCATGGAACGCCGCGTCATTCTCATCAACGAACGCCTGATCGAGGGCTCCGCGCTGCTGGTTACGCGCATGTTGGGACTGCGCAATCCGGAAACGCTTACGACCGAGCCGTCGGTGGCGGACGCGCCGCCGTGGGAAGGCGGGCGTTTTCGCGATCCCGCCGGCACCGTCTGGCGCGAACTCGATGTGGCCAAGCTGGCCATCGAGCCGCGCTTCCTCGAAGTAGGTAACGAAACCGCCGCACCCGCATTGCTATAGAGCGACAAGAGCACAACTGGAGAAAAATATGGCGCTAAAAACCCCTGCTACCCCGGCCAAACCCAAGGCGGCCGGCACCGGAGGATCGTTTTTGACCAAGCTGTTCGGCGGCAAGAAATCCGCCGCGACCGGCTCGGCCAGCACCAATATTCGCGCCGCCGCCGCCGCCGGTGCCGCCGCCGCGCCCTCGGCCGGCGCTCAGCCGTCCGGATCCACCTCGGGATTCGGCGCCACTGGTGAACACACCCGGAAGATCCGCGCCGACGTCGCCGCCAACAAGGTGGCCAAACCGAAATCCGCGCGCGGCCCGATGCGCATTCCCCTGATCGGCGGCCAGCCGATCGTCCGGCAACTGCAGATTCTCGCTATCGCCGCCGGCGGCTTCATGGTCCTGAGTATCGTCGCGGTGTTCCTCGATCGCCAGACGTCGGGCTATCAGGCGACCTACACCAACGTGACTTCGCAGCTGCAGTTTCACACCCAGCGTCTGGCCAAGTCGGCCGGGCTCGCGGCTCGCGGCGATCCGATCGCCTTCCCGCAGCTGCAGGACAGCCGCGATGAATTCCAGCGCTATCTGGACGTGCTCAATGAGGGCGGCTTTGCCTTCAACAACAAAGTACCGTCGGCCAAGATCAACGACGAAATCACCTCCCGCATCGAAGAGCTGACCAAGCGCTTTGCCGATGCGTCCAAGAACGCGACCTCGATTCTTGCCGCCAAGAACGACTTGACCGACCTGACCCGTAACGTGGCCCAGGTGCGTGCCGGCGCCGACGACTTGGCCGCCCTGTCGCAGGACCTGACCGGCCTCATGCAGCAGTCGGGCGCGCCACCGGCGCAGGTCTTGAAGGTCAATCGTCTCACCTTCCTGGCCGAACGTCTGGGTCGCGGCTCGGCGGAAATTCTCGGCGCCGAAATCATCGATCCGGAAGTGCCGTTCCAGATCGGCAAGGACACCAACGACTTCCGCGAATTGATCAAGGCGATGGAAGGCGGCTCCGAAGCGCTCGGCATCGCCGCACTGCGCGACGCCGACAGCAAGGCCAAGATGATCAAGCTGCGCGACCTGTTCGGCACCTTCGAAAAGAACATCGGGCCGATTCTCGGCAACGTGCAAAAGCTGGTGTCGGCGCGCCAGTCGGGCCGCGCGCTGCAGCAGGGATCGGAATCGCTGCTCGCCAACGTGGAACAGCTGCAAAACGCCTTCGCCGGCGATACCCGCAACCTGGCGCTGTGGATGGCGATCGTATTCGGCGCCGTCGCCCTGCTCTTTCTCGGCTTAATTGCCCTGGTGTTCCTGTCCGACGCGCGCCGCCGCGCGGCCGAATCGGAAGCGGAAAACAAGCGTAACCAGGAAGCCATTTTGCGGCTGCTGAACGAAATGGGCGACCTCGCCGACGGCGATTTGACGATACGCGCCAAGGTGACCGAGGACATCACCGGCGCCATCGCCGATTCGATGAACTACACCATCGACGAGTTGCGCACCCTGGTGACCGGGGTCAACAACGCTTCCAACCAGGTGTCGGTCAAGTCCCAGCAGGCGCAGGCGGTGTCGGTGCAGCTGATCGACGCGGCCGAAAAACAATCCAAGGAAATTCAGGAAACCACGCAGGACGTGCTGAAGGTGGCCGAAACGCTGACGCAGGTGTCCTCCAGCGCCGAAGAATCTTCCCAGGTGGCCATGCGCTCGCTGGCCGCTGCCGACAAGGGGCGTCTTGCGGTGCAGAACTCCATCGCCGGCATGAACGACATCCGCGAACAGATCCAGGAAACCTCGAAGCGGATCAAGCGCCTCCGCGAAAGCTCGCAGGAAATCGGTGAAATCGT
>CAZCKI010000038.1:0-3719 GCA_964498815.1 uncultured Burkholderiales bacterium | reverse complement strand
CGACATTACCGAACAAACCAACGTGCTGGCATTGAACGCCGCCATCCAGGCGGCGTCCGCAGGTGAAGCCGGACGCGGCTTCTCGGTGGTTGCGGAAGAAGTGCAGCGGCTGGCCGAACGCTCCGGTGAAGCGACCAAGCAGATCGGCGCCATCGTAAAGACCATTCAGGCGGATACGCAGGACGCGGTGGCCGCCATGGAAAAGTCCACCACCGGTGTGGTGGAAGGGGCGAAGCTGTCCGACGCCGCCGGTCAGGCGCTGACCGAGATCGACTCGGTGACCAAGAACCTCGCTTCGCTGATTCAACGCATTTCCTCGGACGCGACGCAGCAGGCGGCCTCGGCCAACAAGGCCGCGCGCAATATGCAGGACATCCTGGAAATCAACCGGCAGACCACCGCCGGCACCCAGCAGACCGCGAGTTCGATTAAGGAACTGGCCGAAGTGGCGAGCGACCTGAAGGCCTCGGTCTCCGGCTTCAAGCTGTAAACAACTTCCCCAAGCCAACACACAAACCAACCACTACCTGAACCGCAATGGCCGCCCGTCCCGAAGCCGCGTTTGATATCGGTCCCCTCTCCTGGGTCAAGACGGAGATCGAGCATTCGCTGGGCGAGGCGCGCACCCATCTCGCCACGCTGGAAAGCAATCCCACCGACGCGAAGGCGGTGAAGTTCGTCGCCACCCATCTGCATCAGGTGACGGGCGCCTTATCGATGGTGGGCCTCGGTGCGGCGGCGCGCTTCAACGAGGAAATCGAAAAGCTGGTCGCGACCTTCGAGTCCGATCCCTCGGCGCGCAGCGAAGCGCCGCATCGTGCCGGCGCCGCGCGCAAGGCGATGGCGACGCTATCGAGCTATCTCGACAGCCTGATGGCGGGCGAGCCCGACCGGCCGATGATGCTGGCGCGCAGTTACCTGATGGTGAATTCGGCACGCGGCGCCAAGGATGCCTCCGAAAGCGATTTGTTCTCGCCCGACCTGGCGGTGGCGGTGCCGATGCCGGAAGACACGGTAGCGCTGCCGAAAGCCGACATGATGGTCGAGGCGATCAAGCAACGGCGTGGCATGTACCAAGCGGGACTGTTGAAACTGCTGCGCGAAAAAGACATGGTCGCCGGTGCGCGCGACATGCGCAACGCAACACTGGCGATCGAGGCACTGCAAGTGACCTCGCCGACCCGTTCGTTCTGGTATGTGGCGAGCGGATTTTTCGATGCGGTTGCTACCAATCCCGGCGAAGCCGGCTCGCTCGCGGTGCAGTTGTTCGGCAAGATCGACCAGCAGATCAAACTCTTGATCGACGGCGTGCAAAAAGTCCCGGAGCGCCAGTTCCGCGACTTGCTGCTGGTGATCGGACGTTCCACCGCGCAGACCGAGCGCATTCGCCGCATTCGCGACCTGTATCGCCTCGACCAGTTGCTGGCTTTCCCCGCTTCCGACGGTGAGGCCGGCGACGATCAACTGAGCAGCGTGCTGCGGGCCCTGCGCGAGCAGCTGCAGGCGCAGAAAGACAACTGGCTCAAGTTCACCAGCGGCAATCGCGCGGCACTCGAGCCGTTCGCAAGCCACGGCGAGGCGATGGCCAAGGCCGCCCAGCAACAACCGAACAAGGATCTCGCCCAACTGCTGCAAATGCTCGGTGCGGTCGGCGCGCATTTACGCAAGACGGGGGTGCCGCCGTCGGAATCGCAAGGCCTGGAAGTCGCCTCGGCGTTCCTGTTTGCCGAGGCCTCGCTGGATAACTATTTCCGCCTGCCCGCCGAATTCAAGGCGCAGGCGACCGCCACCATCGACCGCGTCAAGGGAGCCATGAGCGGCTCGGCATTGCCGGCCATCGATCCGGCCGCCAACGCCGCCATGGACCACATCGCCAAGCGCGCGCAGGAACGCATGCTGATGTTCCAGGTCGGCCACGAAGTGCAAGTCAACCTGTCCACCATCGAAAGCGTGCTGGACGCCTTCTTCCGCGATCCGGCCAAGACCGCGGAACTGGCCAGCTTGTCGGGCCTCTTCATTCAGGTGCAGGGCGCGCTCGCCATCCTCGAGCTCGACGAAGCGGCGGCGCTCAACCAGATGCTGCGCGAGCGCGTCGGGCAATTCGCCTCGGGTGCGGTCAAGGGTTCGGGCGAGGAAGCCGAAGCCGTCGCCGAAGGCGTATCGGGTCTCGGCCTCTATATCAACGCCTTGCAGCAGGGCACCTCCCAGCCGCGCGAGGTATTGCTGCCGGCGCTGGTCCGTTTCGGCCTTGCCGCCAAGCCGATCGAGCCGGAGCGCAGCCTCATTCAATCGCCGGTCAGCGCCAACGACGTCGATGTCGCCAAGCAAAAGGTGCAGGCGCTGTACGAAGATTGGCGCCAGAAGCCGGAAGAGACCGCCACCCGCGACCAGTTGCGCGAGGCCGTGCAGGATTTGAAGGAAGAGGCCGAGTTGATCGCCGACACCGATTCGGCCAAGCAAAGCGACGACGCGCTGAAGGCCATCGAAGGCACCTTCGACCCGAGCAAGACCGGCGTCTCGGAAGCCTTGCAGGAAATCGCACCGGACAAACCGGCCGACGCGCCCACCACGCAGGTGATGCACCTGATCGACGCGCCCGAAGCGGAAGTCGACCAGGAGTTGCTGGAGATTTTCCTCGAGGAAGCGACCGAAGTGGTCGCCACCATTCGCGAAGCACTCGGTGTGGTGCGGGCGAGCCCGCACGACAAGGAATCGTTCACCACCATCCGTCGCGGTTTCCACACCCTGAAGGGCTCGGGACGCATGGTCGGTCTCAACGACCTGGGCGAAGTGGCGTGGAACTGCGAGCAGGTGATGAACAAGTGGCTGAAGGACGACAAGCCCGCTTCCCCCGGCCTGTTGCACTTCATCGAGCTTGCCACGCAGTCGTTCGAGACCTGGGTGAAAGCCCTGCAGTCGGCCGGCACCGTGCAGATCGACGGCAGCGAAGTCGCGCGCATGGCCGAGATGCTGAAAAACGACAAGGAGCCGGCGGTTGAAGAGCCGGCCGAGCCGCCTGCCGCCGCCGCGCCGGCTGAATTCACCATGGAAGCCGCCGACCAGCCGGTTGCGGCGGAAGTGCTACCACCGATTGCAGAAGAGGTGCTTGCACCGGCGATCGAAGCGGCTGACTTTGAGTTGCCCGCGCTCGAAGCCGGGACGACTGCAGAAACGGTTGAGCCCATCGCCGAACCGGTGGCAGAAGTTGCGCCGGTTGCCGAGGCGCCCGCGCCTGAAGTGGTCGCTTCCGAGTCGGTGGAACTTTCCGAAGAAGATTTCTTCCAGGAACTGCCCGCGCTGGAAGAGACCAAGGAAGCGCCGGCGGTGGTGGACGAATTCGCCGACCTCGCCGATCAGTCCGGTCAGGGCGATCCCGACATCATGGTCGGCAATATCGCGGTGCCGCGCCAGTTGTTCGGCATCTATCGCGGCGAGGCCGATGCGCACATCGTTGCGCTCGACAACGAAATGGCGAAGATCGAATCGAATCCGCTGCAACCGGTGTCGCACGAATTCATGCGCGCCGCGCACACGCTGACCAGTTCATCTCGCACCACCGGCTTTGAAATGATCGCCGACGTGGCCTTCGGTGTCGAAAAGTGGCTGCAGGACGCCATCGAAATTCCGCCGCAGTGGGACGAGCATCGCCTCGCCATCACGCGCCAGGCGGTCGATGCGCTCGCCAGCATGGTGCTGGCACTGCACTCGCACGACCTGCC